>CBHEUU010000464.1:0-4367 GCA_965990355.1 uncultured Chitinophagaceae bacterium | reverse complement strand
GCCAGCGTAAGGCATTTTTTTACCATGTTGGCCTTCATCATCTCCCAGCCCACTATGGTATGCGATATCTCGTCCCAATCCTTTTTGTTAAATACAAGCACTTTACAATCGGTAACGGCCTGTACATATTCGGAGGCCGCGATCTGCGATTCGAATTTTTCATTATCGACTACAAAATTGCCTTCGTCTACGAAATAATTGGTAATCTCTTCGCCCTTGTTGTTATAATAACAAAAACGGAACACTCCTTCCAAAACGAAAGCCACATAACGGGGCACCTTACCTGCTTCCGACAGGTAGTCGTCCTTTTTAAATTCGAGTGTTTGAACCTTGCTAAGCAAAAACTCGATCTGCTGTTTGTTCAGGTCACCAAATTGCAGGATAAGATTTATAAGTGCTTCCATCGCTTAAAGATAGTACACACTGCGGGGCATCCATTTATCATACGGTAAAAAATGAGGTCAGGCGGACACAAGTGCTCAAAGCCCGTGAGATCTTCACGAGCTGTCGTTAACTGGTTTACCAATTAATCCTTATTATTCATTTTAAGCGAGGTTGGAACTACCCCAAACTCTTTCGTTTAGATATGCAATGGTTGCTTTGCAGAGCTTTTCCAAGGTCGCGATGTTGATGTCAGAGAGTTTTTTTGCATAGATGCAGGCCTTCCCCATTTTGAATTTACCTAAGTTGTCCAGGAGGTGTTTATGTCCTTCGATGGGTGAAAAAACGTAGAGTGAAAACTCGGCTTTCCGAGGCGAAAAACCAATGAGTGGCGCATCACCCTCGTGTCCGCTTGCATATTTGTAGTGGTAGCTGCCAAATCCGATAATGGTCGGGCCCCACATTTTGGGTTCAAATCCCGACCATTCGCGCATTAACTCAATTAAGCGAAAACTATCGGCTTTCTTTTGGTCATTATCTACGTATGAATTGATGAAATCAAGGGCGTTAATTTCTGTTTCGGTTGTTTTATTTTTTGCCATAAAATATTATTTATCGTTTGTTTGTTGTTGCAGTGTCGTCGTTATAAAGCCCGCTACTCTGATATTTTCCTTTTAACGAGCCCTACTTTTGTCCTAATAAATATACTTACTACAAATCATACGAATGGGAATTATCACGTTGCCAAAACAATGGAATTGGAAAGTATTTAAGTAGCCAATAAATAAGAAGTTTCTTTGAAAAAATAATAGAGGCGCCTCAAGACTTTTTAGTCGGGAACGTAGCGAACAATCCAAAGCCCCTGATTCTTATCGGTCAGGTAAATGTATCCGCGTCTATCCACCAGCACATCTTCCGTCTGCAATACTAACTTATCGGCTGGCATGGGGCCATAACGTTTAGTTGGTTCAGGCGGCAAAAACCAACCTATTTCCTTCGGAAGCCGTTTGTCTGCCACGTTGTAAATACGCAATCCCGCATTAAAATGAGCCAGATAAAAAAGGCTATCCTGTTTTTGCACGGCAGGGTTGTGCTGTAGTTGATTCATGTTATGCGGCCCCGACCAACCACCTTTTTCATGAAAATTTCTGTAGGCGCTACCGGTCGGGGGAGTTGGTATGGGCAACACCGATAACAGAAAGGGATTAGCCAAATCGCTGATATCTACTATCGCCGCCTGATGAGCCGGCCCCTTGCCGTAGGAGATATCTTCGGAATTCACATAGGCAATTCCTTTGTCTGGAAGCGGCAGCACACCATGTACGCCGAATTTATTATGAAAAGGCGGGCTGAAATCAAGTCTTCCAAGCTCACGGATATTTTGTAAATCATGGATATCAAGGATAATCAAACCGGCTGAACCGTATGGTAAAAATGCCTTATCCCCTATAATGTAGGGAGGCCCATGCAGAGAAAGATCGGGATCGGCTCCGCCTTTCTGCTCCTTTACCCACCATCTGGCCGCTTCCTTCGGCCGAGATGGATCACTAATATCTACGATTAGGTATATATTTCCGGTAAAACCCGGCATGCCTGCTGCTAAATGCATATACTTCCCGCCATTATAGAAGTTCCGGTGGGTGCCTGTGCCTCCAGTTTGAAATATCCCTTCCTGTTTGGGCTGAATGGGATCAGTGATGTCCCAGATGATCACCCCTTCTGGTTGAGGTCGTGTACTATCACCGCCAAAGTTTGGAAACTTAGTCCGGTGTTCTAAACCGGTGATCATTTTATTGCCCTGCAGATCGATTTGCCAGGTGGCCGTGTTTTCTGGCCCTTTGATAAACTGAACCACCTGTGGCTTTGCAGGGTCGGTCACATCCACGACACTCCAGCCCTGGTGCCAGAAATGGGTGGTGTACAGGTACCACTTACCATGCTGCTCGCGGATGGTCATCTTAAAGGCTGGTTTTCCTCCCAGATCGGAATATCCAACTGGTTCAGTATGAAATACTTGATAGCCATTTGGCATCGAGAGCGATTGAGCGATGGGTGCCAACGAAATCATTAAGCCACTGATCAGCAATATTATCCTGCTTTTGAAATTCATAACGGATATTTCCGTTTCCTGATTCAAAAACAAGACCAAGTGGAGACAATGTTTTTGCCAAAGGAGCAGCAACCCCTTTATCTGGGTTTAAATAAATAAAAACTCAGATTGGCCTGTAAGGTCGTTTATAAAGCAGTAACAGGTTTCTTCAAAAAATCCATCTTTTTACCCTAGAACTCCTATATTCGCAAAGTCTCTGTTTTTTTTATCGTCAAAATTGGCTTCCTTTTTTCTGACGCATGATTTTTAGTGATTTTACTTATTGTATCGCAGCCTTTGTTCTCTTTTATCAGTAGTAGTAATTTATCGTATTACGTTTTTGTTCCTGTTCTTCAGTTTCGTTTAAAGTTTTAGCAAGCCCTTATTAGTTAACTTTTAAAATTAACGCCATGAAGCTTTCTGAATTTATTCTGTTAAATGAGGAGGATAAAAAATACGCTGTCATGAACAATGCAGTGGCATTGGCTCAGAGATCCTACCCGGAAACTATTGTTTTCCTGTTTCAGCTCGACTATTATTACATTGAAGCTTATTGCAGCAAAACCGACAAGAGCATTGAAGAATACCGGGTATTGCCGGATGCGAATGCCATAAGCCATTACCTGGAGGCTATTCCAATAGATGACTTACTAAATTGATTTGTTTTTTAAATTGTATAAAGGTGTGGTACACTTGTAGTGTATGCACACCTTTATTATTAATTTGTTGGAATGTAAAAAAAAGTAGTATCTTTAGTTAGTCAATTTGAGCTTCGCATTAGTATTTATTAATTAGATTGTATTGTTAATCTGCTTTATAGTTAGTTTCTTACTTCTTGCCTTCCTCGAAAATTTTTATCAATCAATTGTTACGAATGAACATTTATGTTTCAAATTTAAGCTTCAACGTACAGGATGAAGACTTAAATGAGTTTTTCGCTCCTTATGGAGAAGTTACTTCAGCTAAAGTTATTACAGACAGAGAAACTGGTCGTTCCAGAGGTTTCGGTTTTGTTGAAATGACAGATGAAGCTGCTTCAAAAAAAGCAATCGCTGAGTTGAATGGCGCTACAGTAGAGAACAGGACCATCAGCGTATCTGTTGCCAAACCAAAGGAAGACAGACCTTCCCGTGGTAGCGGTGGTAACTTCAACAATGGAAATAGTTATAATAAAAATAGATACTAAAATTATTTTTGTTAGCTGTAAAGCCCCGCAAGGGGCTTTTTTTTTGCCGTGTAATCCCAATCACGGCCGGCCCAACCAGAGGTCCCGCAATAGCCGTCGCCACAAACTGCCTGCCCGTTATGAAGGGCTTATCACATTTTCCTTATTTTCGGGTGGAATTCTACTTTTCTTCAATTTGAGCGTATGATGGATATTGTATTACAGTAATTACCGTCCGGGTAATTACATCTTCATCTGACAATTTCATTCATGACTTCTGCGCATCCTGCAGAGGGAAGGTCTTTTATTTTTATTTAATTCTATCAATAATGCACAAATACAATTATACTATCAGGAGGGAAGAGCCTTCTGATATCGAGGCTATCGATCAGGTAACAAAGGCTGCGTTTGCCTCCGCAGCATATAGCAGTGGAACGGAATCGTTCATCATAAAAGCCCTGCGCGCAAATGGTCGGCTGACCGTTTCTTTGGTAGCAGAGGAAGAGGGAGTATTGATAGGGCATATCGCTATATCGCCTGTAACCATTTCTTCAGGAAGAGAAGGCTGGTTTGGATTGGGGCCTGTATCAGTGATCCCTTCCAGACAGGGATCTGGCGTGGGTTCCGGCCTGATCAGGGCCGCCATTGACGCATTGGGGGAACTGCATGCAGCCGGCTGTGTGGTGCTGGGCGAGCCTTCCTATTATGGCCGGTTCGGATTCAGGAGCGATG
>CBHEUU010000463.1:0-4370 GCA_965990355.1 uncultured Chitinophagaceae bacterium | reverse complement strand
CAAATGAACTCCATTCCTTCACCCACTGGATTGCAGCATGCCACAACCAATGAACTGGAACAAGCTGCTGCAGAAAACCATCGCCAGCTATTTAGCCTGAATGCGATAGCACTCGGTGGAGAAGTGTGCCAGGGTGAAGGCATCAGTTGGACGTACTGCGGACCGACCAACGCAAGTGCCATTATGTTCCCTTCTTTAACCACACAAAATGCAGGCGAACAACTCGACAGGATCATGAACGATTACCGCCGCAATCCTCCACAGGGAGCAGGTTATTGGTCTCTCTATCCGCCACAGCCAAAGGATATCGGCATCCGGCTTCTCGCACGCGGATGGCAAGCCGGTTGGCAGCCTTGCTGGATGGCAAAGGATATGCAATTGGCAAGCGCTTCCAAAAACGATATTGCAGGATTGCAAATACTTGCGGATAATAATATAATGCTTCATGAAGTAAAAAACCTTCCCTATTCCGAAGACAGTGCGTATATGTCAGGCACTTTACTAAAAAAACATCCCGACCGCGCTCAACGCTTCATTGCTTTCAGGGAGGAAAAGATTATCGGGCAATGCTGTTTGTTTTTTTCAACAGGCCCTTTTGGTATTGCAGGCATGTACAATGTTGGTGTGGTACCGGAAGAACGGGGAAAAGGTATCGCCAAAGCCATTGTACTTGCCGCTTGCGATCATGCCTGCAAAAAAGGATACCGCTATGTGATGTTGAATGCAAATGGACAGGGGCGGCCGGTTTATGAAAAAGCAGGATTCGATTTTATCAGTTATGGAATCACCTGGTGGCTGATAGGCGATGGTTATATCCACAACCCGCCATCTTCTATGCAGATACGTTTTGCAGAAGCTATTGGTATGGGTGATATTGCGGTATTGGAAGAAATTGGTCATCAACTTACGGCAGAAGACCTGAATACTCCAATGGCCAATAAAATGACATGGATACAACTGGCTGTACATTGTCATCAACCGGCTTCTGCCGAATGGCTGATCACACGGGGGCTTAATTATACTGCACTTGATGCCTGGGACCTCGGCTGGAAAGAAAAAGCAGCAGCTTTATTGATAACAGATCCGGGTGAAGTAAACCGACGTTATTACGACTGGGGCGCCACCCTGCTTCATGTAGCTGCAGAAAGAGGAGATACAGATCTTTTCCGGTTAGCCCTGGCCTCCAAACCCGATCTGACATTAAAAGACCTTCAACATGATGGAACACCAATGGACTGGGCCATGTTCTTTAAACGGACAGACCAGGTAGAGTTGCTAAGAAATTACTCCTTAGATTTGCCCACTTTATGACCCCCTATCTTTCTCATATAATTGCTGGCGAACATCTCGTGATGAGTGGCGAAAGGGCTTTATTCTGGGAAACCGCAAGCACCCTGATCATTGCCGATCTCCATGTAGGCAAAACAGGCCATTTCCGTAAAGAAGGGATCGGCGTTCCTGCTGCCGTTTATAAAGACGACCTGCATCGCCTGCTTTCACAGATCCTGTTCTTCAAAGCAGAAAGACTGATCATTGTAGGTGATCTCAGCCATAGCGTTGCCAACCGGGAACTGGACCTGTTCCGCAAATGGAGAAAAGATTTTCCTTCCCTTGAAGTGCACCTTGCAAAAGGCAATCATGATATACTGGACAACCGGTGGTATGAAGAAGCAGATATCATGGTGCATAATGATCCGCTCCCATTGTATCCTTTTTTATTTGCTCATGATATCACGCAGGTAAAAGAGAATAACGATCATTATACATTTGCCGGCCACGTACATCCCAGCGTCACTATCCGCGGTAAAGGAAGGCAATCACTACGCCTGCCCTGTTTTTATTTTGCTAAAACACATTGTATACTGCCGGCCTTCAGCCGCTTTACCGGCTCTTACCAGGTAAAGCCTGACGTTGGAGAAAACGTATTCGGGATTGTGGAAAAAGAAGTGCTGCATTTGCAGGGAAAGATGGTGTTGTAGATCTACTTCCTCAACTGGTCATAATCCAGGAAATAAATAAACCTTACTGTCAGTTCATTTCCGTGCCTTAATCCAAAGGTTTGGCCCAGGTTGGGCATATATCTTTTATAGCGGGTGCCATCCACTGCTTCATCAGCACCCAGCCAATTCTTATAGCCCAGGATAAGGCGGCTGCCATATTGAAAGTCCCAGGTAAAGAATGCATCGGAATTAAAGTAGTTAATATTATCTACTCCGGAATATGGCGTAGGCGTTACAGGCAATCCTTTATCATCCACATAAGCCAGGCGTTTGATATCTACATTGCTCCAGTAATGACGCACCCTCAACGTAAGATTGATGCGCGGAGTGAAGTTGTAGATACCGGAAAGAATGGATGTTACATCTTTAAAATCCACAAAGGCAATCCTTGGCCTGTCCAGGGCATCACGGCCTGCAGAAATGATATAGTCTGTTTCTGTTTCATAGCGATGGGAAATTTCCATAGTCAGTTTGTTGCTGAACCGGTAACGCAAACCACCTTCCAGTATATGGTATTTCTTTTCAGGATTTTTGAAGAAATCAGCCACCAGGATATTATAATTAAAGAAAAGGCGTTTGCGGCTGTCAGAACTTCCTGTAAGACCAAGATAACCATATTGCGGGCGGCGCGCATACTGATCAACCGGGCGGCCCAGTATAAAATAATCATGCTGATCGGGCAGATAACCTGCTCTCAATGTGATATCCCAGAAATTCTTCAGATACCAAAACCCACTGGCTTCAAGGGTAAGATCTGTAAATGCACCAGGCTTATATAAGTTACCTTGTGTAACATTCAGTGAGTAAGTATAATTCAGGAAATTTTTTGTGGGGTTGAATTGATTATAACTAAGGGTTCCGGAATTGATCACCTGGTTGGATGTTTGCAGATAACCAAGATCTGTTGGATCGTAATTCACAGAACGGATAATATTCTGTGCAAAAAACCTGACCTTCCCGCTCACCTTACCAACGCGCAGCATGGAATTGAAACCTTCATAGGAACTGCCGTTGAATACCTTGCTGTAATGCCCGTATCCGCGAACATTAAAATTGTTTTTCTTGTCATAAAGACTGAAATCAAGCCCGGTCACGTTAGCATCACGGTCGGAACCATCTCTCAATACATTAGTGTTGGTAAACGTAACATACGACCTGCCCTGCAATGCCTGGTCGAGAACAATGATGTTGTAATTGGTAAGCGACTCCGTTTTTATCTTCGTTTTATCTCCCGTTATTTTATCACGGATAGTAGCATACATCGGCGCACCGATGGCATTAAGAAAGCCAATGCCTAATTTTTTATTGGTGCGGCCTGACAGTTTGATCGCATTATATAATTGTGTGCGGCCCGGATTTTTCACGATCTCAATATTGGGATCGTTGGCCGCCATGTCAGCCACATCCTGGTAACCTGTAGGCGTAGCCCCTACCCTCCGGGAATAGAACAGACCGGATTTATTGAAGATCTCTGTTCCTTCTGTAAAAAAAGGACGGTATTCATCAAACCGTACTTCATAAGGCGTGAGGTTGTTAACTACATTATCAGAAATGACCTGGCCAAAATCGGGTATCAATGTAGCATCCAGCGTAAAGCTCTCATTGATCCCGTATTTCACATCCATACCGCCGCTTTTCAGCCATTCAGTGCGGTATCCATCGCGTTCAGGCGTGTTGCGTACACCAGTGGAGAGATAAGGAGAAAAACTAAGTCTTAATGGCGGTTTGATATTTTTCAATCCCTGTAATAAACCAAACTGGTTCACAAAACCATTGACCTGTGGGTTCACAAAATTCCAGAATGTGGTCTCATTGATCCTTCTTACAGAGCGAAGGAATTGAAGACCCCAGTCCTGTATTTCATTTTTACTGAACCGGAGGGAGAGATAGGGGATTTTCATTTCAACGGTCCAGCCATCTTTCTGCATAGCGACTTTACTCTCCCATACAGCGTCCCAGGTTTTATCACCATATTCACCATAACCGAGAGTGAGGTTAGGTGCCAGGCGGGCATCTGTTTGTACATTGGAAGATGTAACGAGAAACTGGAATCCGTTTTGCTGATCGTGGTAGGTGTCAAAAAAAACGGAGAAATAGTCTAAGTCTTTAAGTTGATCTTCGTCCCGGGCTGTGATCTGCCGGCGGATCAGGGCTGGATCATCATATAAGTAGGCGCCGATATAAATCGCATTGTTATCATAGATAACTTTCACTTCAGTCCGTTGAGAGGCCGGACTTCCGACATTGGGAAAATTCTGTATAAAATCTGTTGCAGGAGTCACTCCCTGCCAGGCAATATCATCCAGCTTGCCATCTATTACAGGATGGCGATCAGTTTTGGTTGCTTGTAATGTTTTTCCCTGGGAGAAT
>CBHEUU010000462.1:0-4374 GCA_965990355.1 uncultured Chitinophagaceae bacterium | reverse complement strand
CTGATAATATCATCAGCAGAAGCCTTGCGGCTGCCGGCAAAAAAAGAATCCGGCGTGGCATTGATAATTCCCATTACTATGGGTTTATCAATTACCACTAATCTTCCTTTACAATTCAACGTAAACATTAATGACTGATTCGTTATTTTTGAAGCTAAAGATAAACAGAACTCAGTTCCCGGAATTATTCATTATGGCATCAACGAACGAACAATACGATAAAGTGATCGCTTCCTGCAAGGAGATTTTCATTAAAAAGACAAAAGACTACGGAACAGCCTGGAGGGTATTGCGGACCATTTCAATAGCCGACCAGATTTTTATCAAAGCCCAGCGTATCCGGACCATACAGGAAAAAGGGCATCAGAAGATAGCGGATGATATCAGGGGAGAGTTTCGTGGCATTATCAATTATGCCATCATAGGATTGATCCAACTGGAACTGAAATCAGATGCGCCGGAAGAACTGGAGCTTTCGCAGGTATCGGCTTTATACGACCGGCATGTAGCGGCCACTAAAGCATTAATGCAGGATAAAAATCATGATTATGGTGAAGCCTGGCGCAGCATGAGCCAGGAAAGTTTTGTGGACCTTATTCTTATGAAGCTCTTGCGCATCCGCCAGATCCTTGCCAATGAAGGTAAAACTCTGATCAGCGAAGGTATCGATGCCAATTATCATGATATTATCAATTATGGCGTGTTTGCGTTGATACTGGCAGACGAAGATTAACCCGTTTATACAATATTCGTGAAAGCAATTTCATTATGAAGATTCTTATTACTACATCCCGTGTCCTTGTTGGCCTGCTTTTTATTTTTTCTGGATTAATTAAGGCAAATGATCCATTAGGATTGAGTTATAAAATGCAGGAGTTTTTTGAATTGTGGGGAATGACACAGTTCAATGAACATACTTTGTGGTTGTCTGTAGTAATGATCGCGTTTGAAATTATTGCAGGGGTGGCGTTGTTATTAGGATGGAGAATGAATTTGTTCATGTGGCTGTTGTTGCTGCTGATCCTGTTCTTTACTTTCCTTACAGGTTATGCTTATTTATCGGGCAAGTTTAAAAACTGCGGTTGTTTTGGGGATTGCATTCCTATTACGCCACTGACATCTTTCCTGAAAGATGTTGCGCTTACTTTATTGATCCTGTTTTTGTTTAAACAGCGGCACAGGATAAAACCGGTGTTCAGCAGCAAGGTTAGTGTGGGATTGATCTTACTGTGCACAATATTCAGTTTCGGTATTCAATGGTATATGCTTAATTATTTACCCATGTTTGATTGCCTTGCTTATAAGAAAGGCAATAATATCAAGGAGAAAATGCAAATGCCTGCAGGAGCAGTTCCGGATAGTTTTGCCATCCGTTTTGTGTATGAAAAAGAAGGTAAACAATATGAATTCGCTGCGGAAGAATTGCCGGCTGATCTTGCCAGCTATAAATATAAAAGCCGTGTTGATAAGCTGATCAGAAAGGGGAATGCAGAGCCACCTATCAAAGGATTTACTTTATCAGGCATTACCGACACAGACTCTACAGATGTTGTGCTGTCGCAACCACAGGCGATCCTGCTTTTCTGCGAAGACTTTTCCAAACCTGTTGCCGGCTGGAAAGAGGATTTTGCGCGTTTATATGCCAGCGCCAAAGCAAAGAACATTCCTGTGTATGCTGTTACCGGCAGGATGGATGAAGCAAAGCAGCAATTTGCTTCCACACCATTCAGCGATATACAGGTGTTTACCTGCGATAATACAGCTATCCGCACAGCAGCCCGCACCAATCCTTGCGTGTATTTGCTGAAAGAAGGCACTATTGCAGATAAACAGAGTTATCGCCGCATGGGCAGGATAGGGGAGCTGATAAAATAAATTCCGGATCAACCTTAAACCATAAATCACCGCCAATGCTTCACTATATAGCCAAAAAACTGATGTATGGTTTACTGGTGCTTGTTGGCGTGATAGTGCTGGTGTTCTTCCTTTTTCAGGGCTTTGGTGATCCCAGTCGTTTGGTAATGGGCCAATCGGGGGATGCTGCCACGCAGGCAAATATCCGCAAGGAACTTTATCTTGATCAGCCGAAATGGAAACAGTTTGTTTTTTACCTGAATGATGTTTCTCCGATCTGCATTCACAGCAAAGAAGACATAGCGCAAAAAAAACTGAAAGGGATTTTTGTTGGCGGGAATTATAAAGCAGGGCTCAAACTTCCTTATCTCCGCAAATCATATCAAACCAAACGCGATGTCGGTTCCATGTTGTTGCAGGCTTTGCCGGGCACACTGATCCTTGCTGTTGCCGCCATGTTCATTGCAGTGATGATCGGTATTCCCTTAGGTGTGCTGGCTGCTGTAAAACAAAACACCTGGCTCGATACTTCAGCCATATTTTCCAGCATTGTTGGTATATCAGCACCTTCTTTTTTTATGGGTATTATCCTGGCTTATGTATTTGGTTTTGTGTTGACGGATTGGACAGGTCTTCATATCTCCGGCAGTTGGTTTGATGTGGATGAGGTAACAGGGGAGAAGCGGCTTACACTTGCTAATCTTGTGTTACCTGCCATTACACTTGGCATCAGACCGCTGGCTATTATCACGCAACTCACGCGGAGTTCCATGCTGGATGTGCTGGACCAGGATTATATCCGCACGGCGTATGCAAAAGGGCTGGGCAAACAAAAAGTGATCTGGAAACATGCGCTTCGCAATGCGCTTAATCCGGTGATCACGGCTATCACAGGCTGGTTTGCAGAATTGCTGGCAGGAGCTTTTTTTGTGGAATATATTTTCGGATGGCAGGGTATTGGAAAAATGACAGTGGATGCGTTGGAGAAACTGGACTACCCGGTAGTGATGGGTTCTGTATTGATTGCTGCTACTTTTTTTATCCTGGTGAATATACTGGCAGATGTGTTATATGGAGTGGTTGATCCGAGAGTGCGGAGAAGCTGATCATTGAATAACCACTTCCCTGATCACTTTTTGCCCTAATGCTTCATTTACTCTTTGTACGATCTTTTCTTTTTGGTATAACAGCTCCTGCTTAAGCGGCGCCACATTCGTTGTGATAATTAATTTATCTCCGAAGATCTGAAGCTTGTCTGTGTAACGGGCAATTGTTTTTCCCATGATCCTTTCCCATACTTCCTCGATCTGCATGGCTTGTATATCACCCTTGATCCTGCTTTGATTCAGGAATTGCTGCATGGCATCTTTGAAAGAAAATTCGCCCATATGGCAAAAGTAAGAAGAAGTTGATGTTTTGCTATAACAGGATCATTCCAAAATCAACATTCAGTTTTTCCAGTTGTTTTTTCAATCTCTCTTCATTCGTATCAGTAATAAAAACCTGTCCTTCATTTCGTATGCATACTTTTTCCAGCAGGTTGCTGATGCGGTCTTCATCCAGTTTTTCAAACACATCATCGAGCAGCAGCAGGGGAGGGAAGTGTTTTTCCTGTTGCAGTACATCCATTTCTGCCAGCTTCAGCGCAAATAATAAACTTTTCCGCTGGCCTTGTGATGCAATGTTCTTGAACAGCAGGCTGCCCATATTGATCTCGATATCGTCGCGGTGCGGGCCGGTGACGGTGCGTTGTGCTAAAAGATCTTTTTGCCTTGTTGCCTGCAGCAGTTCACGGAAGCTGCCCTGGAGTAATTCACTTTCGTAAAAAAGGCTGATGTCTTCCGGTTGCCGGGCAATATCCTGGTAAGCGTGCTTAACGATGGGAAGAAAAGACACCAGGAATTCTTTCCGTTTATTAAAAACAAATTCTCCGGGAGCCAGTAATTGTTCATCCAGCACATCGAGCAGTGAGAGGTTCTTCTGCCCGGTTTCTGCAAATGATTTCAATAGTGAATTGCGTTGTTGCAGCACTTTGGTATAAATGATCAGTTGCTGCAGGTAATCAGCATCCAGTTGTGAAAGCAGGGAGTCCAGGAATTTTCTCCGTTCCTCGCTGCTGCCGGTGATAAGCGAAGCATCATCCGGGGCGATCACCACGCAGGGATAATGGCCTATATGCTGTGAAAATTTATCATAAGCCTGTCCATTGATCAGGAATTCCTTTTTTCCGTTCTCGCGCAACAGGCATACGGCTTTTTCCGGTTTGTCCTGCAACACAAACTGCCCCTCGATCCTGAAACCCGCCTTACCTTGCTGCACACTGGTAGCATCCTGCCGGCTGAAGTAACTTTTGGTGAAACATAAATAATGGATCGCGTCCAGCAGGTTGGTGTCCGCCAGGAAGTTCTGCCCCAGCCTCACCATCCGAAGGTCCGAGCCGCGTTCTGGGTGACCAGGCGATCCAGCTCCGCGTAGGTCACGCCGCGCGCCTCCGCCACCGCCTCGGCCGTCGCCACGACG
>CBHEUU010000461.1:0-4375 GCA_965990355.1 uncultured Chitinophagaceae bacterium | reverse complement strand
CCTTTCTTTGGCATCGTTATTCCGCTTATGAGCGGCCTGGTCAATAACCGGAATTTTTCTAACTGGCAGGTTAAATGGAGTTTTTTGTATACGATCATGATCGCCCTGGTAGTATGGCAGGGCAACAGGTATCTTCATTATTCACTCAGAAGTTATTTTGACTGGATCAATAAGCCATTGCATAAAGTGATGGTGCTTATATTGTCCATCGTGTTTTACACCGTACCAGTAAGCGTACTGCTGCTGGTTGGCTGGTATCAGCTGTTCACCCATGAGGCGGTTAACTGGGAAGTGGTGTCACAAGCTACCCTTATCATCCTGATCGCGGTTATTTTTATCACACACGTGTATGAAACGGTGATACTGGTGAAGCAATCAGAAAATGAAATGATCCGCAACGAACAACTGGAACGTGCCAAGGTGGAAGCAGAACTGGAAGCGTTGAAAAACCAGATAGACCCTCATTTTATTTTTAATTCCCTGAATACGCTAAGCCACCTGATAGAAGAAAAACCATCCAGGGCCAAGCAGTTCAATGATACGCTGGCTGATGTATACCGTTATATCCTGCAAAACAAAGCGCGCGACCTGGTTTTGTTGCGCGATGAAATGAGCTTCCTGGAAAGTTATTTTTTATTGCTTAAAATACGCTTTGAGAATGCTGTGCAACTGGAAAAAAATGTGGATGAAGCAGCGTTGGAACATTATTTAATGCCTCCTATATCCCTTCAATTGCTGGCAGAAAATGCTATCAAGCATAATGAGTTCTCTGAAGAGTCGCCGCTTGTATTTTCCATTACACTGGAAAATGAAGAGCTCCTGGTAAAAAACCGGTTGCACAAAAAAGCGCTTCGCAAGCCTTCTTCGAAGATTGGATTGCACAATCTTAAAGAACGCTATAAACTTGTTACAGGCAAAGAGATCAGCAGTGACGAAGAAGACGGATTTTTTATGATCAGGCTGCCTGTCCTGAAACTATCATGAAACATTGAAACCATGCGTGCCATTATTATTGAAGACGAAAAGCCAGCGGCAGAAAAGTTGCTAAAGGCGATCCGCCAGACAGATACAGTAGTAGAAGTTGTAGCTGTATTGAACAGTGTAAAATCAGCCGTGGAATGGCTGGAGCAGAATCCCATGCCCGGTTTGCTGTTTATGGATATTGAGCTAAGCGACGGCTTATCATTCAAAATATTCGATGCCATCAATGTCAGCAGCCCGGTGATCTTTTGTACTGCGTTTGACGAGTATTGGCAGGAAGCATTTGAACATAACAGTATCGATTATTTGCTGAAGCCTATCAAACAGGAGAAGCTGGAAGCTGCATTGAAGAAGTATGATAAACTAAAACAACATTTCTCGGCAGATTTCAAGCAATTGCTGCAGACAAAACAACAAAGCGCTGGTGATTACAAAAAACGTTTTCTTGTTAAAAGAGGGACCGATTATATCTGTATCAAAACAGAAGACATTGCTTATTTCTATGCTACCCATAAACTGGTATGCATGATCGACAATAAAAATCAGAAGTTCATTCTTGATCAATCTCTTTCAGATATAGAAAAGCAATTAGATCCATCCCAGTTCTATCGCGTGAACCGTAAATACCTTGTTCATCTGAATGCTATTAAGAAAATAAAATCCTTTCCTAAAAGTAAACTTCAGTTGGAGCTTGAACCGGCAATTAGTGATGATATCATTATCAGTCAGGATAATGTGGCGGCATTCAAAGATTGGATGGCTCAGTAAGCAAAAAAAATCCCGGTGCTCCATAAAGAACAACCGGGATGGGTGTAACTACCATTAACCCTAAACTATCATTGACGGCCTCCGCCACCTGGGCCACGGCGTGGCATTAAGGCTGGCTCAAGCTCTTCTTTGAACTTTTTAAACTGCTCTTCAGTCAGGATACCTTTCAGTTCTTTATCCCTGGCTTCAGTGATAGGAGCAAATTTGGCCATCATAGTCTCTCTGTCAGGGCGCTCGCCGCCGCTCATCAGTTCAGCTCTTACTTTGTCCTGACCACGGTAATATGTAGCAAAAGCGCTGTCTACCTGCGTAAGTTTGGCAGCATCCAGTTTGAATGCGCTGTCGATTTTTTCATGTACGGCTTTAACTCTTTCTTCAACGGTACGTTGACGGAAACCACCGCCACCACCCTGGGCATTTACCATGATAACACCTGCTACCATAAATGCGAGAAACAATCCGATCTTTTTCATACTTTGTTTTTTAAAGTTGATTTTTACTAGATGTTTTTTGCTTAGTTCTTTTTATCTGTTTTAGTACTATCGCTATCCGCGCGGCGTGGTGGCCGGTTCATTTTGCTGAACATATTCTGGATAAGCGAATCATATTTCGGTAATTGTTCCGTTGTGCAAAGCGCTCTTACTTTCCTGAAATAGGTGAATGTTTGGAGGTCAAGCATTTTCTGGCGTTCTGCAATCCGGTCTGAAGCTACCCTGGTGGCAGAGTCCGATATAACGGAATCTTTCAGCAACCTGAATAAACTGTCTTTTGCCTTACGCATTTCATCATACATCGGGCGGATGGTCTCCCGCTGTTTATCTTTCAGTTGCTTGTATTGCGCTATCTGCTCAGGCGTAAAGCCTACTTCTTTCTGCAATTGATCAGCTATACCATTGTTCCTGTTATCACGTTGCTCCTGCTTTTCCGGCTGCTTTTTATACCAAAGGAAATAAGCCAGCACTCCTATATTGGTAAGCAAGAGGACGGCAATGATGATCAAAAGGTTTTTGTTTCCCGGTTTGCTCATGGTTGTACATTTTCATAATCAAAACTACTGTTGCTGGCGAGGATAGATTCACTGTCAGTTAACTGCACAGGTTGGTTGGCTACATTTGTAGCATCCTGAAAATTGCCCTGCTTAAAGAGGACAAAAATATTCAGAACAAGAATCATCCCGAGACCAGCCATTGCAACAGCAGGCTTTGACAGAAAAGATCCGATTGACTCCCATACTGTCTTTTCTTCACGCTGCAACCGGGCTTTTACCCTGGCATAAAGCCAGGGCTGAGGAGTAGCCCTCTGCATGCCATCCAGGCTTTCCAGGGCTCTTTCAATTTTGCCTTCTATAGTCTTTTTTGACTCCATGACGTATAATTTGACGTTGATTGGTAAAAAAACTTTTGCTAGTCTTTTTCTTTATAATACGCTTCTAATATCTTTTTGAGGTTGATCCGTGCCCGGTGCATCAGCGATTCCACCGACGAAACCGTGGTACGCATAACCTCACTAACTTCTTGGTAACTAAGCCCTTCTACCTTGTGCAAGGTAAAGGCAAGACGCTGATTCTCCGGCAGTTGGCTAATAGCGTTAAAAAGTGCGGCAGCATCTTCCTTCTTGTCCATCAGTATTCCGGGATGGTTAAAATCCGGCGGATGGACTACGATCTCGCTCTCATCCCCAAACAGACTTTTAACAAAAGCAAAGCGTTTTTTCCGCTTTTTCCGGCGCTCGTGATCCAGCGATTTGGTGATGGTAATGCGATACAGCCAGGTAGAAAATTTGGAATCCCCTTTAAATGAATTTACAGACTGGTACACCTGCACAAAAACCTCCTGTGCGATATCTTCCGCGTCTTCGGCATTTTGCACAATACCCAGCGCCGTGTTATAAACCATGTCCTGCCAGGTATCTACAATGGTTTTAAACGCGGTCTCATCTCCCTGTTTCAGCTGGTTTACCAATAATCTCTCGTCCAAGCCCGAAATTTTTTTGCTAAAAACGATATTACGCAAATTTTCATTCGAACTTGCTTTTTGAGCAGTGATTCAATTTGGATTTTTCCCACCAAGACAACAAAGAACACAAAGTGTTTACGGTGATAGAATCTCTTTGTGGCCTTTGTTGTCTTGGTGGGAAACCTGATTGTGAAACAGACTACTGCCTCCTTTGCAAAACGAAAGAACTGATTATTTATTTAAAAATTCATCATTGGCCTCCTGGACGGACCAGAAGGACGGGCTGTTCCAAAATTCTTAAGGCTATACGTAAATGTCAGCATGAAGTATTGCTGCAAAACATTGTTCTGCTCATCAACAATTTCCAGGCCAGTCACTGTTCTTGTCACACTCTGGTTTTGTTTCAATAAATCGAATACAGATAATTTCAATTCACCTGCCCTGTTCTTCAGGAACTTCTTACCAAAACCTGCATTCCATAAAAGGAAATTGGTATTAAGCCCTGCGGCCAACCCTGTGTTCGATTGATAGCTTAAATCATTCTGCACAAACCAACCGTTCCTGGTAAGCAAATTCACCTGGCCGCCAACCGCCTGGTTCACATAATTATTATCTGTTGCTGTTTGAGAGGTTGTTTTTGCATTATTGATGTTGGCATTGTAAGAAAGATT
>CBHEUU010000460.1:0-4385 GCA_965990355.1 uncultured Chitinophagaceae bacterium | reverse complement strand
TTCTTTATTGATCTCATCATTCCTTTTCAGGATCGCTTTTATTTTCAGCAATAAAACTTCGCTGTCAAAAGGTTTGGTGATATAATCATCGGCGCCGAGTTTATATCCCTGGATAATATCTTCCTTCATGGTTTTTGCACTGAGGAAGAACAGGGGAATATCGGGGTCAACATCCCTGATCTCTTCGGCCAGGGTGAACCCATCCATATTCGGCATCATTACATCAAGCAGGCAAAGCTCAAACTTTTCACGCTGGAAAGCGGCCAGGCCGAGACGGCCATCCCTTTCCAGGGTAACGTCATAATCGTTCAGTTCCAGGTAATTCTTCAATACACTTCCCAGGTTTGGATCATCTTCGCACAATAAGATTTTCGGTTTCTTTGGTTCCATTTTATGCTGGTTTAATTCTTAGAGGACAAATAAAAGTAAATCATTTGCCAAACTTCGATGAAGTTAAATAATTATTTGTTAAGGTGCTGAAAGGCGCCGTCTGCTCCCTTCATGTATTCTCGTTAATTTTGCCCTTTATCTTGTTATTATGGCCATGCATATTACGCCGGACAACCGGCTGAAAAAATTGATCGTGATCGGCGACAGGCTGCTGATCAAGCTTACCACTCCGAATGAGCAAACACCCAGCGGGCTTTACCTGCCGCCAGGGGTGCAGGAAAAGGAAAAAGTGCAACAGGGATACGTGATCAAGGCCGGTCCCGGGTATGCCATTCCCATGCCTGTGGAAGAAGAACCCTGGAAAAGCGATGAAGAAAAAGTGAAGTATGTTCCCTTACAGGCTAAAGAAGGAGACCTGGCAATATTCCTGCTCAGCGGGGCAACTGAAGTGATGTACGAGAATGAAAAATACTATATCGTACCTCAGGGCGCCGTGCTGATGCTGGAGAGGGAAGAGGATTTATAAACTTCCTTAAATCCTTGTAACTTCCCTTCAAATTCTTTCTATGGCTGATACAAATCCGTTTCTCGATGCAGTAAAATCAGGTTACACTTTCAAAGGCGAAAGTTTTAAGATCGGCGTGGCCATGCTCAATGGTGAAGTAGTGGCAGGCGCTGATGTTGCCATTCCTTTTAAAACTCTTAACCGCCATGGTCTCATCGCCGGAGCTACCGGTACGGGTAAAACCAAGACCCTCCAGGTGCTGAGCGAATGCCTTAGTGATGCAAGCGTACCTGTATTATTAATGGATATAAAAGGCGACCTCAGTGGCATTGCTGCCGAAGGTGCTTCAAATGATAAGATAAAAGAGCGGTACCAGAAGCTGAACATGGAATACAAACCATCAGCTTTCCCGGTTGATCTTTTAACCCTCAGTCAGCAGAAAGGTGTAAGGCTGCGTGCTACTGTCAGTGAGTTTGGTCCTGTGCTTCTGTCCAAGATACTTGGCCTGAACGATACACAAGGCGGATTGGTTGCAATGATCTTTAAGTACTGTGATGATACGCAGCTTCCATTGCTTGACCTGAAAGACTTTACCAAAGTGCTCCAGTACGTAAGCAACGAAGGAAAGGCTGAACTGGAAAAAACTTATGGTAAGATATCCACTACCTCTACAGGAACTATTCTTCGCAAGGTGATTGAACTGCAACAGCAGGGCGCGGATGTTTTCTTCGGAGAAAAAAGCTTTGAAGTGGATGATCTCATGCGCATCAATGATGATGGCCGTGGAATGATCTCGATTGTAAGAGTAACTGACCTGCAGGACAGGCCCAAGCTGTTCTCCACTTTCATGTTGCAGTTGCTTGCTGAACTGTATGCATCTTCACCGGAAGAAGGCGACCTTGACAAGCCAAAGCTGGTATTGTTCATAGACGAAGCGCATCTTATTTTCCAGGAAGCCAGTGATGCTTTACTGCAGCAGATTGAAACTATCATCAAACTGATCCGCTCCAAAGGAATAGGCATTTATTTCTGCACACAAAACCCGATGGACGTACCGGCGTCGGTGTTAGCACAATTAGGATTGAAAGTACAGCACGCTCTCCGCGCATTCACAGCAGCTGACCGCAAAGTGATCAAACAAACAGCAGAGAACTATCCTGAAACGGAATTTTATAAAACAGAAGATCTGATCACACAATTGGGTATTGGAGAAGCGTTGGTGACCATTCTGAATGAAAAAGGTATTCCCACACCGTTGGTGCATTGCATGCTCGGATCACCCCGCAGCCGGATGGATATCTTATCAGAACTGGAGATTGATGCTATTGTAAGCAAATCAAAAATTGCTGCCAAATACAACCAGGTGATAGATAGCCAGAGTGCGTATGAAATACTTACAGAAAAATTAAATGAAGCGGCTGCCAAGGCAGAAGAAGATAGAAAACAAGCCGAACAGGCCAAAGAAGAAAAGAAAAAACCAGCCGCAAAAGAAAAAGGATTTTTTGATGACCCCACTGTAAAAAGCATGACAAGAACAGCAGGGAATACAATTGTACGCAGTCTGCTTGGTGCATTAGGACTTGGTGGACGCAGCCGCAGGAAAAGTTTATTTTAAACGGATACGGCCGTCCTTTTCAATCCGCAACTTATTTTCAGCCTGGAGGAATTCGATCACTTTCCAGGCTTTTTCTTTTTTAATATCCTGCAATTGATTAAAAAGATCTTTTACTTCCAGTGGATCATCCTGCATGATGTGTTTGATCCGCTCGTGGATAACGGTGAACTCTTCTTTGCTTAAGGTGATCTTTTTTTGCCGCAGGCAGTTATCACAAATGCCACAGGATTTAATATCACTGTCGCCAAAATAAACTCCGATCACCCGGCCTCGGCAGTCGGATTCTTCCTTTACATAAGAGATCATTGTCGCCACCCGTTTTTCAAAAATGGCCTGGCGTTGCTGATAAGCAATAATATTGATGCTAAGCTGTTCACCTCTCATCCTGTTGCGCTGGAAATATATTTGCGGCTTTTCTTTCCGGGGTGAATATTCAATAATGCCCGCACGGTGTATTTCCTGTAACTGTTGTTTTATTTCTTCCTGGTCTTTTTTCATTAATTGCGCCAGCACCAACTCAGAAATAAAACAAGGGTAATCAAAAATGCCTTCATAAGACCGCAACAGTGTTTTAATCATCGGGTCAAGCGCAGGGCGTTCCTGTTCAAACCGGTAGAGATATTCTTTTGTTACGGTAAACTGAACGGTGGAAGGAAGAAATACCTGTTCATTAAAGGTCAGCCATCCTTCCTGCTCCAGTGTTTTGAGAGAATATAAAGTGGTGAAACTATCCAGCTTGAATTTTTTTGCGAAATCTACCATGTCAAAATCAAAAGATGAGCCTTCACCTGTGCCGGCTTCCAGCTGCAGGTAATTGGCAATGGCCAGGTATACCTGCTTTATGTTTTCCACTTCAGGAAAACGCTGTGCAGATAAAGCATTCAGTTCTTCCAGGTCTTTGTCGGCATATAGTAATACAGCGAATGAAGATTTTCCATCGCGTCCGGCCCTTCCTGCTTCCTGGTAATAATTTTCCAGGCAATCAGGAATATCGGCATGAATAACAGTGCGCACATCCGGTTTGTCGATGCCCATACCAAAAGCATTGGTGCAAACGATCACTCTTATTTCATTCTTTATCCAGGCTTCCTGCTTTTTGCTACGCTCTTCCTGCGTAAGGCCCGCATGATAATAATCACTCGAGATGCCCTGTAATTGCAGCAACTCGCTGATCTCTTTGGTGCGTTTCCTGCTTTTGCAATAAACGATGCCGGTCCCCGGGATCTTACCCAGTATTTCGCTGATCTTATTGATCTTGGAGTCTACATTGAAAACGCTGTAAGAAAGATTGGGCCGTTCAAATGATTGGCGGAAAACCTGCTGCTGTTGGAAATGGAGTTTATCTATAATGTCCTGCTGCACGTCAGGTGTGGCGGATGCAGTGAGTGCAAGAACAGGAATGTCACTCAATTCTTCCCTTAATGCAGCGATACGTAAATATGGTGGACGGAAATCATATCCCCATTGGGAAATGCAATGCGCTTCATCCACAGCCACGAGGTTGATATGCATTCCCGGCAGGTATTCTTTGAATAAAGAAGTTTCCAACCGTTCAGGAGAAACGTAAAGGAATTTGCAATTGCTTTCAGTTACCAGTTGCAGAATATTGATCACTTCCTTGCGCTTCATGCCGGAATAGATAGCAAAAGCAGTGATGCCTTTTTTCCGTAAACCTTCTACCTGGTCTTTCATCAGAGCGATCAACGGAGAAATGACCAGGCAGGTTCCTTCCATGGCCATAGCCGGCACCTGGTAGCAAAGGGATTTGCCACCACCGGTAGGCATGAGAGCGAGCGTGTCTTTGCCATCGAGCACAGAGCGGATAATATCTTCCTGCAAAGGCCGGAACTGGCTATAGCCCCAGTATTGTTTGAA
>CBHEUU010000459.1:0-4402 GCA_965990355.1 uncultured Chitinophagaceae bacterium | reverse complement strand
GACTAAGTTTCCGCAAAGCAGTGGTTCTTTTTATGAAGGTAGTTTTTCAGGGCAGTTCAGAGATTCATTAAATCAGAATCCTGTGCATACGATCAGCGGTAACTTCAGGATAAGAAGGAAATAGATTATAAATAAGATGTACTTTGGCATTAGTGAAAACATAAAACATATTTGGATCAGGGCGGAGAGAATATAAATACGATAATCAGCGGTTGCAAACGGAATGACCGCAGGTCCCAGGAGCTGCTATACAGGAACTTTTATGGGGCTATGATGTCGTTTTGCCTTCGCTATACCCAAAATGAACAGGATGCTCTGGAAGTGTTGAATACAGGCTTTTACAAGGTATTTAAAAACATAGACCGTTATGATGAACGGAAAGCCGCTCTCTATACCTGGATCCGTACCATTATTTTAAATACCTGCCTTGATTTTATTAAAGCGAAAAACGGGCGAATAGTACAGCAGGAATTGGATCAGGCGGCAAAGGTTGACTTGCCGCCTGACGTGTTTAGTAAAATGTCGTCTCATGATATTCTGCAACTTGTACGAAAGCTTCCGCCTGCCACGCAAGCCGTGTTTAATTTATATGTGATGGAAGGATATGCGCATAAAGAAATCGGAGGACTGTTACAGATCAGCGAAGGCACCAGCAAATGGCATCTTAGCGAAGCACGCAAACAATTGCAAACAATGATCCGTAAGCAAAATGAGTGAACGTCTACCATACGAAGAACAACTGCCGCAGCAGCTGCGTGACTTCCCACTACCGGATGAAAATGCCGCATGGGAAGACATGAGAAGACGGCTGGAAGAAGACGATGATGACGGTGTTATCGTCTGGTGGAGAAGAGGCTGTGCAGGATGGGGATTGCTCTTACTGGGCCTGCTGACCCTGGGCTGGTGGATTATGTATAATAACTGTGTTTTTTCAGGCTCAAAGAATGAACAAAAGAAAGATTCAACGGTGAACATTACACCAGTAGAAAAGAATAGCTCTATCGATACAGTTAATCATACACCATTACAAACGGACAAGAAGGGCACTACATTACAAGTCGATACGGCCATAATTCAGGTAACTCCTGTTCCCCAATCCTCAATGAAAGAAAAGAAAACGCGGGAACAAAAAAGCAGTATCAAATCAAGGCAAATGGACACAGTTGTGAAGCAACAACCTGGTAACCCCATACCTGAGAAGCCAACAATACAGAAAACCAGTGACAGCACCACGGTAAAGGATGTAATAAAATCCACCACCGGGGATTCAACAAAAACAGTCAGTAAAGATTCAGTAAGGAAACAAATAAAAACAGATACTACTGCCAGTAATGTAAAAAAGAAAACAGACTCGCTTAAGAAGAAAGAAGTATTCTTTTCTGCAGGCCTGGCACTGAATCAACAGATTCCCATTGCCGGGCAAAAAGCCGTTCCTTATGGCTCACAGGGCAGAAAGTTCAGCCTGGCAGACTATATCCCTTCCGTTTATTTGAGATTGAATAAAAAAGACAAATGGTTTATCCAGGGCGAATTCAGGTATGGCGCGCCACAGTATACCAAGCCCTTGTTGTATTTTGAAAAGGTGGATACAGGAGGTGGTAATTCCAGGACCACTACAAAACAACTGCAAAAAACATATTATCACCAATTGCCTTTAAGCTTTAACTATTATGTTTCCCCCGACTGGTCAATTGGTGCAGGGTTGGTATGGAATAAGTTTAGCAAATCTGTTTATGAAGAAGCTGTAAGAGATCCTAACAGCCTACCCGATTCATTTATAACCAAACAGGTGATGACGAGCAAGCAGCCACAGGCCGAAGGACTTTCCAAATCCTATTTCCAGGGATTGTTTGAAACACAATATCAATGGAGACGGTTTTCGTTTGGTGCGCGTTATACCTTCGGATTGCAACCGTACATAAAGTTTACGCTGCCTGGACAACCCGAACAAAAAGAAAGGAATCAATCATTGCAGGTTTTTCTGCGATATGAACTGTGGCGATCGCTTAAATCAAAATAAATCCCTCTTAAGATCTGAACATACGTTCCAACTGGTCCTGCCGGAATTCCAGGTAAGTAGGATTCCCATCGGGGGAAATATTTGGCTGCTTGCAGTTAAACAGGTCCGTTATTAATTGCCGCTGCTCTCTTTCTGTTAACCGCGTTCCTGTCTTAACCGCTTGTTGCTTTGCCAGTGACCGGATCAGTTTTTCCCTTTTGGAAAACTTTACATCATTGCTGAAATGTTTATACTGCTCGATAAGGATATCAATGATATGTTTCTCATGCCCGGCTTCCACATCAGCCGGTGTGCCCTGTATCACAAAAGTATTTTTACCAAAAGGCTCTATCTGGTAGCCTAGCTGCTGCAGATCCGGTGTTAACTCTTCCAGTATCACCGCATCAGCCGGCGTAAGTTCCAGTGTGGAAGGAAACATGCTTTGCTGTGAAGGAATGGCTTTCCCCAGGCTTGCATCTATCAATTGTTCATACAACACTCTTTCATGTGCAGCCTGCTGATGAACAAGCATGAATCCATTACCGGAAGGAACGGTGATATAGGTGTTCAGTATTTGTGAAAGTTCAACTTCTTCAAAGTTCTTTGCTCTTGCATCAGCATGCAGGGTTGGAGGCTGATTGGTAACCGGCGCAGCTTCTGCTCCAGGCGCTTCATAAAAATCTTTCCAATGCTTTAGTTCACTTTTTTGCGAAGGCTCAATAAAATGTGCCTGGTGTTTTTGAGTAAAGCCCTTGAATAAAGAAGATGCGGAAGCTGCCGTTTTTCTTTCTTCTGTAAACGGTTGTTGTATGGAAGAGAGTTGTTGAATGGAAGCATCCAGGTCAAAATCAAGAGTGGGTGTTACGCTGAATTGTGCCAGCGCATGCTTAATGGCAGCCTGCACAAATGCATAAACGATCTTTTCATCCTCAAACTTTATTTCCTGCTTGGTTGGGTGCACGTTCACATCCACCTGTGCCGGATCAAGATCAATAAAGAGTACATATAAAGGGAAACTATCGCCTGGGATCATTTCCTGGTAAGCGCTCATCACGGCATGATTAAGGTAGGCGCTTTTGATAAACCGGTTGTTGACAAAGAAGTATTGATCACCACGGGTTTTCTTGGCCGTCTCAGGCTTGCCAACAAAACCATGGATATTCATGTAGTCGGTATCTTCTTTTACCGTTACCAGTTTTGTGTTATAAGTATTTCCAAGCAACTGAATAACCCGTTGCTTTAGGCTGCCAGCTTCCAGGTGAAGAAGTTGTTGACCGTTATTGGTAAGCGTAAACAGTATTTGCGGAAAGGACATTGCCACTCTGGTGAACTCATCCACGATATGGCGCATTTCAGCTGCATTGCTTTTCAGAAAATTCCTGCGGGCAGGCACATTGAAGAAAAGATTTTTCATTGCAATGCTGGTACCGGTGGGAGTGGCTACAGGTTCCTGCTTTTTAACTGCACTGTTCTCTACTTCTATATAAACGCCGGCTTCATCCTCAGCTCTTTTGGTTTTTAATTCCACCTGTGCTACAGCTGCAATGGAAGCCAGTGCTTCGCCACGGAAGCCCATGGTGCGGATATGAAAAAGATCGTCAATGCTTTTTATTTTGGAAGTAGCATGGCGTTCAAAACACATTCTTGCATCAGTTTCGCTCATGCCTCCGCCGTTATCAATTACCTGTATCAATGATTTTCCTGCGTCGGCAAGGATCAGGTGAATAGCGGTAGCACCCGCATCCACGGCATTTTCCAGCAATTCCTTCACAGCACTTGCCGGGCGCTGTATCACTTCGCCGGCAGCTATCTGGTTTGCTATATTATCTGGTAATAAAACGATCTTATCAGGCACGATATGTATTCTCCGGCGTCAAAAATAACGATTTGATTTTTAAGCAACCGTTAGGGCCATAATAGCATCAAAAGGATTAATTTTATCGCTATTAATTCTGCTGATTAATTTTAATATGATGAGGATCTGCCGGTTTTTGCTTGCCCTATTGATTTCAACTCCTTTTTTTGCTGAAGCCCAGCATAAAAGCGCATTATCTGAACAGGAATGGGTGGATAGCGTTTTTAAAAGCCTGAGTGAAGAGCAACGTATTGCTCAGCTGATCGTGATCAGGGCGCATTCCAATCTCGGTGCAGATCACATGAATTCAGTCAGATCGCAGATCAAAAAATATAATGTCGGCGGACTTTGCTTCTTTGCCGGCACTCCTCAAAAGCAAACTGAATGGACTGCAGAATTTCAAAAGCTCAGCAAAGTCCCATTACTCATCAGCATGGATGCAGAGTGGGGACTCAGCATGCGGCATAAAGAAACTGCTTTGTCATTTCCGCATCAGATCATGCTCGGCGCTGTGCCTAATATCAATGATATTGAAGAGATGGGATTTG
>CBHEUU010000458.1:0-4405 GCA_965990355.1 uncultured Chitinophagaceae bacterium | reverse complement strand
CATATCACGGGCAATTTTGTGAACGTGTATAACGATTATGATATCAATCCCGGTTTTGAAAAGAAGCACTTTGGCCGGGTACTGATGAAATATGATACTGCCTTCAATAAAAAAGATACCGTTTACTGGAACAGAACAAGACCGGTGGCCCTGGAAAATGATGAGAAGCAGAATTTTGTTTTCAAGGACAGTATAAACCAGATGTGGCGTGATTCCATGCGATCGAAACGGTATATGGATTCTTTGCGCAAGAGTCAAAAACCGATTACGCTGAAAGGAATATTCTGGTCAGGGCAGGGGCGGACCTTCTATGGTAAAAGTTCCAACCTTGGCTGGCATCTCAACCCATTGCTGCCACAGCTTGAATACAACACCGTAGAGGGAGTTTCTCTGAATATTGAGCAGAGCTTTAATCTTTGGCGCGCGAAGAGCAAATATTCGTATCAGCTGAATTGGAATACGCGTTACGGATTCAGCAATACACGTCTTAATTCCTATGCCGATCTGACGATCAGGCCCAGGGCCCTGAGTTACCGCAACCGCTACCTGCGATTGTCGGGAGGTAAACGGTTGTCGCAATTCAACCACGACAATCCCATCAACCCGCTGACCAATGCAGCGTATACTTTGCTGGGCAAGAAAAATTACATGAAGCTGTATGAAAACTGGTTCGGCCGGATTGAATACAACAATAAACTGGAAAATGGATTCACCTTCAATCTGCATGCAACTTATGAAGACAGGTTGCCGGTAGAGAATACCACTGACTTCTCTTTCTTTAATAAAGATGGAGTGTTGCTGCCCAATCATCCGTATGAACTGGCATCAATGTCTTTTCAACGCAACCAGGCACTGGTAGCCGGGTTTACGCTCAGCTGGCAGCCTGGCCAGCGATACATCGAGTATCCATGGGGCAAGCGGCCATTATCTTCCAAAGCGCCTGTGTTTGAACTGGAATATAATAAAGGCATCCATAAAGTATTTGGCAGCGATGCAGATTTCGACAAATGGAAATTCTCGATGGCCGATAATATGAATTTCAAGATCGGTGGTGAGTTCAAATATAAAGTTGGTGTAGGCGGGTTCTTTAACAGCGATAGTGTGTCCATTCCCGATCTGCAGCATTTTAATGGCAACCAGACATTCTATAATATCAAATACCTGAACAGCTTCCAGCTTGCTCCTTATTACCGCTACAGCAATGCAGAGAAGTTTTATATCTACGGTCATGCTGAGCACCATTTCAATGGTTTGATCACTAATAAAATCCCATTCCTGAATAAACTGAAATGGTATCTTGTTGGTGGCGCCAATACTTTTTATGTAAACAGGGACAACTATTACGTGGAAGTATTTGCGGGCCTGGAAAATATCTTCAAATTATTCAGGGTAGATTTTGTGAATGCGTACCAGTCTGGTTTGGGGAATAGATTTGGTGTCCGCGTTGGATTTGGCGGTTTGCTGGGAGGAAAGCTGGAGTTCTGACAATAAGAAATTCCCGGTTTTTCCTATCTTTGCGCCCGAAATTTGGGTCAGCCTGCAACTGTCCAAAAAACGATCACTTCCCGCCGTGGCGGGTCAAATTTCAAGAAGATGGCCTTACATAACCGTGTCTCCCGCCAGGAGCTGAAGGAGCGTATTTTAAACGATCCTACTCCGCGCACCACTATTTCTTTCTATTGTTATTTCAGGATTGAAGACCCTGTTGTTTTCCGCAACACACTTTACCGTGAGCTGAGCGTATTGGGCGTAATGGGCCGTATCTACGTTGCCCATGAAGGCATCAATGCACAGATCAGCGTGCCTACTGGCAATATGGATGCATTCCGTACTTATCTCTATTCCTTTGAGGCATTGAATGGCCTGCGGCTGAATATTGCGGTGGATGATGACGGTAAATCTTTTTATGTGCTGGACATTAAAGTGCGCACTAAAATAGTGGCAGACGGTATAGATGACCCTTCTTTCGATATGGCCAATAAAGGACGTTATGTAAATGCCGAGCAGTTCAATAATCTATCTAATGATCCCAACACGGTGGTGATTGACATGCGCAATCATTACGAATATGAAGTTGGCCATTTTGAAAATGCCATTGAGATCCCCAGTGACACTTTCCGCGAGCAATTACCAATGGCGGTAGACATGATGAAGGATAATAAAGATGCCAATATCATCATGTACTGCACCGGCGGTATCCGTTGCGAAAAAGCATCAGCTTTTATGCTGCACCAGGGATTTAAGAATGTATTCCACCTGGAAGGAGGGATCATTCATTATTCCAACCAGGTAAAAGAAAAAGGGTTAAGCAATAAATTCCATGGAAAGAATTTCGTGTTTGATCAGCGGCTGGGCGAAAGGATCACTGACGAGATCATTGCTCAATGCCATCAATGCGGTAAGCCCGCAGACACACATGTGAATTGCATTAATGATGCATGCCACCTGCTATTCATCCAGTGTGATGAATGTAAAGAAGCCTTTGAGCAATGCTGCAGCAAGGAATGCCAGGATTTTATTCACCTGCCTGAAGGGCAACAAAAGGAGCTCAGGAAGGGAATCGACAAAGGAAGGAATGTCTTTAATAAATCAAGGCATCGCAAGAACAAATAAAGCTTATTACTATCTTCCAGTGATCCACTGCACGCAAACGGGCTTTCCTACGGCTATTCTTCCTCCGTTGTCCTGCAGCAGCCCGGTTGTTTTATCCCTTTTAAAAATTACGATCTCTTCACTGTTCTGGTTAGCGGCCAGCAGGAAGTTCCCTGTTGGATCAAAATTGAAATTACGGGGCGTTTTGCCCAGGGTGGACTGATGCCCTTCATATACGATCATTCCTGATCCCGGGTTAATGGAAAAGATCGCGATATTATTGGATTGCCCACGGGTGGAGGAATACAGGAATTTCCCATCAGGGGAAACATGTATGTCAGCACCATCAGCAGGCCCGGAATAATCAGGCGGAAGGGCAGACATATGCTGCACAAATTCCAGTTGTCCATGCTTCAGGTAATTGAACACTTCCACACCTCCGCTCATTTCTGTAGCGAGGTAAGCGTATTTGCCGGAAGGATGAAAAGCAAGATGGCGGGGGCCATCGCCAGGATCCACTTCTGTATAAGGCACAGGTGCCGGAGCGAGTTTACCGGTCTTATTATCGAAAGTGTATGTCATTACTTTATCCAGTCCCAGATCGGCTACAAAAAGAAATTTATTGTCTGGTGAAAAAATGGTGCAATGCACATGCGGGCCTGCCTGCCTGTCGGTATTCACACTATGTCCTTCATGCCGGATCACCTGGCTGGCTGCATCAAGCGAACCGTCTTTATGCACCGGGAAAACAGCCAGTGTGCCGCTGCTGTAATTGCCCACAACAACCCATTTGCCGGTTTTATCTACAGCCACGTAGCAAGGATGGTTTCCCTGCGATGATTGATGATTCAGTTCTGTCAGCCTACCTGTTTTTTTATCAAATGAAAATGCAGTGACGCCGCCGCCATTTCCCTGTTCATTTCCGTTTTCATTCACGGCATACACAAATTGCTGGTTGGGTGAAACTGCTATATAGGAAGGATTTTCTGTAACAGCACTGTCAGCAAGCACAGCCGTGCCGGTAGTGCTGTTGAATTTATATACATAAATGCCCTTGCTTTTTCCGCCGGTATACGTGCCGACAATAAGATAAGATTCCTGGCTTTGCACAATTGTCATGGCGAATAAAGTTGCAATTGAAAGAAGAAGATGTTTCATGCCCTCAAATTACTCATAACCCGTTAAAATCCGCTATAATTTCTTTAACAAAAAACGTACTGGTTTTGATTCATTTTTAACAAGTTCCGATCAAACCTATAAGAATAATCAACAGTCATAATAATGTAAGAAAACCGTTCATTAACCTAAAAATTGAGCTACTATGAAAAAGATTTTTACTATATCATCCTTCCTGATCTTATCAGTCGTTATACTGGCAGGATGTACAAAAAGGTCTTATTATGATGATGGGAACGACTATTGGTTGAGCAAGGAATATGGTGTGGTAGTTTATAGTGATTCCTACTGTCCTTATTACGTGGTGGAAACCTACAATGGTTACACTGTTATCCGTTCAAGCGGTTACAGTCCTTATGAAGGCGATGAGATATATGGTGATCTGAGCCGTACTGGTTACCGCGACCTTTATAACTATACCGACAACACGATCATCCGTGGTGAGATCACTGATTACTGGCTTACTTATGGTGAAGCGCAATACCTGATCGACAATCTTTGTTACAGTTATAACAAAAGCGCTACCAAGAAGACAATCCAACAGGGATTGCTGAAGCCTAAAACAAACTAAATCGGACGGTGAGTTTACATAGAGCATAACACAAAGAGCGCTGCATATTTGCAGCGCTCTTGCTTT
>CBHEUU010000457.1:0-4417 GCA_965990355.1 uncultured Chitinophagaceae bacterium | reverse complement strand
TATTAAAAACTATTATTACCCCAAAGCTTTTCAACAATGAAAGATATATACTCAGCAAATCAAAAACGAGTTCCTGCGTTTTCTTTAAATTTGGTAAAGAAACACCCAGGAATGACAAGAGTTATTATTGATAAAAAGAAATACGTTATTCTTACTGAAAAAGAATATCAGACACTTCAGAAAAAGGCGGCATTGAAATCCAGGCCAGAAAAAACCCTGAGCATTGCAAGTGCCCGAGCCCACAGTAAAAAACTGATCAGGAAATGGGCCGGCGAAAAATAAGACTGAAAAAGAGTGTCACTCATAATATTTCCAATATAGCATGGTTTATTGAATCAAAAGGAATGGTTGCAGAAAAGTTCGTAGATGAAATCTATGATTTTTTCGAAAAATTGGCTGATCCGAGGAGATCATATTCTACCTGCCAAGAGCCGGCTAGAGCTACTCTAGGTTATAAATGTATCTTCTATAAGAAGAAATATACCATTGTTTTTATCGAAACTGACCAGGAAATATTTATTTGCGAGTTTGTTTCCTCTAAAATGATTCGCTGGTAAGTGGGGGCTCATCTGCACATTCCCGTCATTCGTCGCAACAAAACAAGCAGTAGTTTGTTTCATCCCCCAGCTCCCGTTAATCTTTTACATTTGCTGATATTTTCAGCATTATGTCGTCCAAACGGCTGGTCAATATCATCCTCCACGTACTGTTCACTACCCTGATAGTGATCATCCCTATTTTCCTATTCCCTCTAAAGGAATCCAAGAGCCCGTCCAGCCCCGATTTCTGGAATATGCCAGTCATCTTCTTTACCTTTCTGATGGTAGTGGCTTTTTATGCGAATGCATATCTGTTGCATCCGCGATTGCTGTTGCGAAAAAAAGTGGTGAGGTATATCCTGGCCCTGCTGTTGATTTGTATTTTTACGGCTGTCATTCCTTTGCTTTTATTTCCGGCACAGGATCCAAAAGCTACGAAATACTTATGGGCCCAGATCATTTCCAAATTTTTTGTGGCCCTGTTTGTGATGGGAACGTCCACCGCTTACCGCTTCATCATGGATGTGATAAAACAGGAACAACGGCAAAAGGAAGGCATGGTCATGGAACTGTCTTTTCTCCGCTCACAGGTGAGCCCGCATTTTATGTTCAATACCCTCAATAGCATGGTGGCCCTTGCGCGGAAAAAAAGCGATAAACTGGAACCAGCCCTCATCGAGCTTAGTCACCTGATGCATTATATGCTTTATGAATCAGACCAGGAAAAAGTAAATCTCTCCAAGGAAATTGATTATATACAAAGCTATATCGACCTGCAAACCCTGCGATTTGGGCACACTGTAAGAATATTTTTCAAAGTGCATAAACCGGAAGATTCCGATCCATGCATAGAACCCATGTTACTGATCCCGCTTATTGAAAATGCTTTTAAACATGGGATCGGCATTATCGACGATCCCGAAATTGATATACAACTGCATGTTGAAAAAGATGTACTGGTTCTGCAGGTAAATAATAAATTCAATAACCTTGCTGTTGACACAAAAGATAAAACATCAGGAATAGGATTGGTGAACCTGGAGCGCAGGCTGAAATTATTGTATCCGCATAAACATACGCTGAACAATACCAAAAACGGATCTTTATACGCTGCATCACTCAAATTGCAATTACATGATAAAGTGCCTGGCTGTTGATGATGAACAACTTTCACTGGAATTGCTGGAAGATAATATCAGCCGCATTCCTTTCCTGCAACTCGTAGGACGTTGCTATAACGCCTATGAAGCAATGCAGATCATGCAGCGGGAACAGGTTGATCTTATTTTCCTGGACATACAGATGGGCGGGATCACTGGCACCCAATTTCTTCAAAGCCTGTCCTCCCTTTCTTCAAAACCAATGGTAATATTTGTAACGGCTTATAAAAAATATGCGCTGGAAGGATTCGAACTGGATGTACTCGACTACCTTGTAAAACCTGTTGCATTTGAACGGTTTCTTAAAGCAGTGAACAAAGCCGCTACCTTTCATTCCTTCAAAACAATACCAGCAACGCCTGCAGCAAATACAGCGAATGATTATTTTTTTGTGAACGTGGAATATAATCTTGTAAAGATCGCTATACAGGATATCTGTTTCATTGAAGGATTGAAAGATTATATCAAAATATACCTGAAAGATTCTGCCAAGCCGATCATCACCCGCTTATTGATGAAAGCACTGTCTGAAAAACTTCCGGCAGGCCGTTTTGTGCGCGTGCATAAATCATACATCATTGCTATTGACAAGATCACTTCCATCCGGAAAAACCGCATTTACATCGGCGCACATATCGTTCCCATCAGCGAATCTTACCGCGATGCATTGTTCCAGATCATAGATCCGCAAAACCCGAAAGGGTAAAAGCTCTCGTCTGCACAAATCCCAAATTCGTCGCATTCTTTCACCCGATGGCCTACTTCGTTTTTACACATTGTTGTAGCAGTGCAATTTTATGCTCTACCTACCAACTACAACTATGGCCAACAAACATTTTCTGATCATCGTATTTCTTTTATCTGCCATTACCGCCGCTGCACAGAATAATACGCAAACTGTAAGCGGGACAGTAACAGATAAAGCCTCTGAAAGACCAATCGCCAATGTAACAGTAACCATTGTAAGCACATCCATCGGCACCACTACCGATTCACTGGGGCGGTATATATTGCCCGCCGTGCCTATTGGACGGCAGCAACTGGCTTTCACTTTCGTGGGTTATAAAACCGTGGTCATTCCTGAACTGCTGATCACTTCGGGCAAACAGGTGGTGCTGGATGTGCCGCTTGATCAAAACATCAGCGATCTCGCAGGAGTGACCGTTAAATCGAGCAGGACACGCAAAGGCATGGTGTCTAACGAATTTGCCGGCAGCAGCGCCCGCTCATTCAGTATGGATGATGTAACACGTTATGCCGGCGGCCGTAATGACCCCGCTAAACTGGCCAGCAACTTTGCAGGTGTGGCCAACACCAACGACTCGCGGAATGATATCGTGGTAAGAGGTAATTCACCCACTGCCGTGCTATGGAGAATGGAGGGGATCCCTATTCCTAATCCCAATCACTTCTCCACACTTGGAACTACCGGCGGACCAGTAAGCGCTCTTAATACCAATGCCCTGAAGAATTCTGATTTTTACACCGGTGCATTCCCGGCAGAGTTTGGCAATGCCACAGGAGCCGTATTCGATATCTCACTTCGTAACGGCAATACAGAGCAATTTGAAAAAACCCTTCAACTGAATTTGTTCAGCGGCCTGGAAGCAATGATCGAAGGACCTTTAAGCAAATCAAAAAACGGTTCTTCGTTTTTGGTAGGCTACCGTTATTCATTTGCACAACTCGCACAGTCCATCGGATTAAGCGTTGGCACAGAGGCCGTGCCCCGGTACCAGGACCTTATCTTTCACTTCAATTTCGCCAAATCCAAGCTGGGTAAATTCAGCCTCTTTGGAATGGGAGGTATCAGCGATATTGATTTCATTGGCGCTGATCTTGATTCCACAGACCTCTTCTCCAATAAAGATGAAGACGTTTATTTCAAATCACGCATCGGGTTGGCAGGACTTAAACACACTCTTGATATAGGCAGGAACACGTATATCCGCACTATTCTTTCTTATTCCTACAACAGCAATGAAGGAACTGTTTACCGGTATTATGATTCATTGCCGGAAAGGAAATTCATGACAGACCAGTCAACCGTCAACACCGGGTTCCGCATCTCTTCCTTTATCAATTCCAAACTCAATGCAAGGCTTAGTATGCGGGGTGGAATACTGGCAGAGCTCGGTGGACTGGACACTTATCTCGAAACACGCGAAGACAGGGAAGACTGGGAAACCATCCGCGATTATGATGGCAATGCATGGTTGTGGCAACCATACCTGCAGGCAAAATATAAGTTCAACGACCGCTTATCATTGAACGCAGGACTTCATGGCATCTATTATTCATTGAACGAAACCGGCGCCATTGAACCAAGAGCTTCGCTTAATTATGCAATAGCCGCCAATCAGACCCTTACGTTCAGTTATGGACTGCATCACCAGCAACAGCCATTACCAGTATATATGTACCAGGAAAGAAAATCCGATGGCTCTTATGATCAAAGCAACCGGGACCTGGATCTCACAAGGGCACATCATTATGTAATAGGATATGATTGGTTCTTTGCACGCGACTGGAGGTTTAAAATGGAAGCCTATCATCAATCCATTTCCAATGTGCCGGTTGAGCGTATTCCTACAGGCTTTTCCGTGCTGAACAGTGGTGCTGATTTTACTTTCCCTGAAAAAGCAGGATTGATCAATAATGGAACAGGCAGCAATACAGGACTTGAACTGACATTGGAGAAATTCTTCAGCCGGGGTT
>CBHEUU010000456.1:0-4422 GCA_965990355.1 uncultured Chitinophagaceae bacterium | reverse complement strand
TTCAGGAAATTTACCGGCATGAGCCCTGGAGAATATAAACGAAAAGCGAACCTATTTAAGTAATTTCTTCAAACATTTAATCAGGCTATTCTTCCATTCCTCCAACTCGATACCATATACTTCGCTGATATGGGAGGTATCCATCACGGAATAAGAAGGCCGTTTGGCCGGTGTGGGATAAGCTGAACTGGGGATAGGATTGACAATGCAATGACTGCCTGACAATTCTTTAATAGCGAGGGCGAAATCATACCAACTGATAACACCCTTATTACTGAAATGATAAATACCCGGATGCCAGTTGCCGGATGAAACAATAGTCAATATTGCTTTAGCGAGATCAGCTGCATAAGTAGGCGAACCTACCTGGTCGCTCACCACATTGATCTCCGGCTTTTCGCTCATCAGGCGAAGCATAGTCTTTACAAAGTTCTTTCCGGATGCTGAATATACCCAGGAAGTACGAATGATCACTATTTGATCATTATTGGCAATGGCTTTCTTTTCTCCCTGCAACTTTGATTCACCATATACACTTTGCGGATTTGTTGCTGCATCTGTTTTGTAAGGAGATGTTGCATTCCCGTCAAAAACATAATCAGTGGAGATATGAATAAAACGGGTGTTGTATTCTTTACAGGCAGCTGCCAGAATGCCCGTTGCTTCGCCGTTTATAAGAAACGCATTTTCTTTATCTATCTCAGCTTTGTCTACGGCTGTGTAAGCTGCACAGTTAATACAATAGTGCGGTGCATACTTTTTAAATGCCTGTTTCACGGAGGCAATATCATGGATAGGCAGGTCTTCTCTTGAAAGAAAAACAAAATCAAATACCAGGAATTTGCCGGCGAGCTCCTGCAATTCCTTTCCTAACTGGCCATTGGCACCTGTTACAAGTATCTTTTGTTTTACTACCATTATCCTTTAAATGTGAAATTATGCCGGCTGTCGGCCAAAAAAGGTAATTGCTTGTCTTTATCTGAAACAATTGCCTTATCAAGGGGTATCTGCCAGTCGATGGCTAATGCAGGATCGGCGTAATTTATACCACCATCACTGGCTTTATTATAAAACGAATCGCATTTATAAAACACTTCAGCCTTTTCACTCAACACAGAAAACCCATGTGCGAAACCTTTTGGCACCAGCAATTGTTTTTTGTTCTCTGCAGATAGCTCTATGGAAAAAACTTTTCCATAAGTAGGTGATCCTTTCCGTATATCCACTGCCACATCAAGTATTCTCCCTTCCAGAACTCTTACCAGTTTTGTTTGAGCGTGCGGGTCTGCCTGGTAATGCAGTCCTCTTATCACACCATAGCAAGAGGAAGACTGGTTGTCTTGTACAAATTGATAATTGATGCCTTCCTGTAAAAAGGTTTCGGCATTATACGCTTCGAAGAAATATCCACGGCTGTCTCCAAACACTTTCGGTTCAAACACCCATAGCCCCTGTATTCCTGTTGCAACAAATGGCATAGTTATAAACTCCAGTATGTTCTGTTAATGATCCTGTTTCTATAGATGCCTTTCAGATCAGCAATCAACCCATGTGGCTGGGTGATGCCGGTAAAATAATCGTCATCGAGTCCGCTATATTCTGCATGGGGAACGGTCACAATAACGGCATCATAATCGTTGCCGGTGGATGCCGCAAGATGAAATCCATATTCATGGTGCAATTCATCTGAATCAGCATAAGGATCTTCCACGTCTACATTCACATAAAAAGCCTGCAATGCTTTTACAACATCTGCCACTTTCGAATTCCGTATATCACTCACATTTTCCTTAAATGTTGCGCCTTTCACCAACACTTTGGCATCTTTTACATTGCCTACTGTTTTGATAAGATGCTGGACCACTTTTTTTGCCACATAATTTGCCATATCATCATTAATGGTGCGGCCAGCCAGGATCACCTGGGATTTATATCCCAGTTCATTGGCTTTATGTGTCAAATAATACGGATCAACACCAATGCAATGCCCTCCAACCAACCCTGGCTGAAACTTCAGGAAGTTCCATTTGGTGCCTGCGGCTTCCAGCACTTCAAATGTGTTAATGCCCATTTTATTGAAAATGATGGACAGCTCATTCATCAGAGCGATATTCAGGTCACGCTGTGTGTTTTCTATGATCTTGGCAGCTTCTGCTACCTTAATAGAAGATGCTTTATGAATGCCTGCTTTTACCACCAGCTCATACACTTTTGCAATCGTGTCGAGCGACTCCTCATCACAACCGGAAACCACTTTTACAATGGAAGCCAGCGTATGATTTTTATCTCCTGGGTTAATGCGTTCAGGAGAATAGCCGAGCTTAAAATCTTTCACATTTTTCAAGCCCGATAATTTTTCAATTACCGGCAGGCAATCTTCTTCCGTACAACCCGGGTATACAGTAGATTCAAAAACTATGTAATCTCCTTTTCCGACTACTTTGCCGATCGTTTCAGAAGCACGCAGTACCGGAACAAGATCAGGTACTTTATGTTCATCAACCGGCGTAGGCACAGCCACGATATAAAAAGTAGCTTCTTTCAACACATCCAGGGAATCAGTGAAAGTGATATCACAGCCTTCAAAAGCTTCTTTCTCCAGTTCGTTACTGGGATCAATGCCCTGTTTCATCAGGGCTATTCTTTTTGCATTGATATCAAAACCGATAACAGATAATTTACGGGCAAACTCTAAAGCAATAGGCAAGCCTACATATCCTAACCCGATGACCGCAAGCTTTTGTTTCTTATCAATCAACTCCTGATACATGAAAGTCACTAATTTAGTAATACAATACAAAAGTAAAAATGCTGGCTTGCATTTTTACTTTTCAAAATCAGTTTAAATAAAACTGGCGGCTTATGGTTTATTTAATACTTACAAACTCTTTTGGTTGTTTTCTCCACTCTTCTTCCGGCAAAGATTTGAAATAATCGTACGTTATCTTCAATCCTTCGCTGCGGCTGACTTTGGGTTCCCAACCGAGTATGCTTTTTGCTTTGGTGATATCCGGACGGCGTTGCTTTGGATCATCAACCGGTAAAGGTTTATAAGCAATCTTTACTTTGCCTCCTGTAAGCGTCAATATCTCTTCTGCAAAATCTTTCAGGGAAATTTCATTGGGATTGCCAATATTCACGGGCAGATGGTAATCACTCAGCAATAAGCGGTAAATACCTTCAATAAGATCATCCACATAGCAGAAACTACGTGTTTGCGATCCGTCACCAAAAACAGTCATGTCTTCTCCTCTCAATGCCTGGCCGATAAATGCAGGAAGAGCACGTCCGTCGTTCAACCGCATTCTTGGACCATAGGTATTGAAGATCCTTACAATCCGGGTTTGCACACCGTGAAAGCTGTTGTAGGCCATGGTGATAGACTCCATATACCTTTTCGCTTCATCGTATACGCCGCGGGGGCCAACTGGGTTTACATTACCCCAGTACTCTTCTGTTTGCGGATGCACCAGCGGGTCACCATACACTTCACTGGTAGATGCTACCAGTATACGTGCCCCTTTTGCTTTTGCGAGTCCGAGACAATTGTGGGTGCCCATTGCACCTACTTTCAATGTCTGGATAGGGATCTTCAGGTAATCGATCGGGCTGGCTGGTGATGCAAAGTGCATGATATAATCCAACGAACCTGGAATGTGAATGAACTTGGTTATATCATGATGATAAAACTCAAACTGCTCCAGCTTGAACAGGTGCTCTATATTGCGCAGGTCGCCGGTGATCAGGTTGTCCATTGCAACAACCCTGTAACCTTCTTTAATAAAACGGTCGCACAGGTGTGATCCAAGAAATCCGGCTGCGCCGGTAACTAACACTCTCTTTGATTGCATAATAGCAGTTGGTTTTATTTGACAGCGGAAGGAGCCCTTCCAACACTTTCATAATGGAATCCAAGCTCGCGGATAGCGGCCACATCAAAAAGATTGCGTCCGTCGAAAATGGTTTTATTCTTTAAAGTGGAAACGATCTTGAGAAAATCCGGTGTTCTGAACTCATTCCATTCTGTGGCGATGATCAATGCATCTGCACCTTTCAATGCAGAATATTGACTGTCGGCATAACCGATCTTGTCGCCGATCGTTTTCTTCACATTATTCATTGCTTCAGGATCAAATGCAGTTACGGTAGCACCTTCTTTTGTCAGTGCTTCAATCATATAGAGGGCGGGCGCTTCGCGGATATCATCCGTATTGGGTTTGAATGCCAATCCCCATAATGCAAAATGCTTTCCTTTCAGATTGCCTTTGAAATAGTTTTTGATTTTAGGGAACAGGTGCAGTTTCTGCGTTTCATTCACTTCCATTACTGCGTTCAGTATTTTGAAATCATACTTCACTTCAATGGATGATTTCACCAGGGCCTGCACATCTTTAGGGAAGCAGCTTCCACCATAACCAATGC
>CBHEUU010000455.1:0-4438 GCA_965990355.1 uncultured Chitinophagaceae bacterium | reverse complement strand
CAGATAGGCTGTTTCAAAAAGAACATGATTGGGTGTAACAATACTAACAAAATCCATCTGCAGGTCGGGCGGTAATGATTTCTCAGCTCTTATCATTTCCTTATATGACCCATAAACCCGCTGTGGTGGCAGGTTTAAGAGCTCCCCTGCCTGCTTTGATTTTTCCGGATCACTGCTGAAAGCTCCGCAGACCAATTCAATTTGCCCGTCTATATTAGCTGCAATACGGTGAACAGCGCCAATGAATGCACCCGGCCCGCCACCGATCATACCCATTCGTAATTTTCGATTCAGCATGTCAAATTTTGTTAATAGCTCTGTTAATTAAAATTATTGTCACTCAAATGTAAAGTGTGTTTAAAAATAGTACATTTAGCTTTTGTAGGAATATTTAAATTGATAAAAACGAAAGGCTCTTCTATATGAAACCAACCACACGTGTTCAGCTTTCCCTGATGATGTTTCTTGAATTCTTTATCTGGGGAGGATGGTTTGTTACTCTCGGCACTTTTTTGGAAAAGAATCTTCATGCCGCTGAAGGAGAAAAATCCAGTGTTTTCTCTACTCAGTCATGGGGTGCTATTATTGCCCCATTTATTATCGGTCTTATTGCGGACCGCTTCATTAATGCCGAAAAGATATTAGGTGCTTTGCACATAATCGGTGCTATCCTAATGTATCAAATGTATAATTCGGACTCTATATCACAATTTTACCCTTATGTATTAACGTATATGATATTGTATATGCCAACGATTGCGTTGGTCAATTCTGTTTCTTTTAACCAGATGAAAGATCCTGAAAAGGAATTCTCCGTGATCAGAGCGTTTGGCACTATTGGTTGGATCGTGGCAGGATTGCTCATCAGTTTTCTTTTCCATTGGGACTCTTCAGAGAATACAGCAAATGGATTGCTCAAAAACACTTTCCTGATGTCATCCATTGCTTCATTGGCTTTAGGCCTGTTTAGCTTCACTCTGCCAAAAACACCGCCTAAAGGCGCAGGTGAAAAAGTTTCAATAAGTAAGATCATCGGGTTGGATGCATTGAAATTATTAAAAGACAGAAATTTTGCCATCTTCTTTGTTTCATCCATCCTGATATGTATACCACTCGCTTTTTATTATCAGAACACACATGCTTTCCTAACAAACGTTGGCATGAACAACCCAACCGGTAAAATGACCATCGGACAGGGATCTGAAGTACTATTCTTATTACTGCTGCCCCTATTCTTTAAAAAATTCGGATTCAAAAAAACAATCCTTGTAGGTATGCTGGCCTGGGCTGTACGTTATGCTTTGTTTGCCTATGGCAATGCCGGCGAACTCAGCTTTATGCTTCTTACAGGTATAGCCCTTCACGGTATTTGTTACGACTTCTTTTTTGTATCCGGCTATATTTATACTGATTCAAAAGCAGGTGAAAAATATAAAAGCGCTGCCCAGGGACTTATCACCCTTGCCACTTACGGCGTGGGCATGCTGATTGGATTTGAAATTGCAGGTATGATCACCGATAAATACAAATTAGCAGAAAATGTATACGATTATAAAATGATCTGGCTCATTCCTTCTGCTATCGCGGCTGTCGTATTCCTGCTATTTGCCACACTTTTTAAACAAGAAAAAGAAACAAAAGCAACAGTTTAATCCTTTCCGTCATCCTGTAATTATTATGGAAAACAATTCATCCCGAAGGAAAATGTTGAAACAGATGGCCGCAGCCTCCCTTGCAGCCACTACGCTTTCTCCATTAGATGCATTAGCTTTATCTGATATGGAAGAAAATACCAAATTAAAAGGCAATATCAATCACTCCGTTTGCCAGTGGACCTACAATTATCTTCCCCTGGAAGAACTGTGCATAACGGTAAAGAAACTCGGGCTGAAAGCCATTGATCTCTGCACACCAAAAGAATGGCCTACCCTGCAAAAACATGGCATCTATTGCTCCATGTGCTACACGGCTGGCAAGATCAGTCTCACTGAAGGCTGGAACCATACAGAATTCCATCCGCAGCTGATCAAAGATTTTACAGAAGCTATCCCCCTGGTGGCGCAGGCCGGTTATAAAAACCTGATCTGCTTCAGCGGCAACCGCAATGGAATGGATGATGAAACGGGTATGAAGAATTGTGTTACCGGATTAAAACAGATCATGGGGCTGGCAGAGCAACATGGCGTCATCATCCAGATGGAACTCTTCAACAGCAAAGTGAACCACAAAGATTATATGGCCGATAAAAGCGCCTGGGGTGTGGAGCTATGCAAACGTCTTGGTTCTCCCAACTTCAAATTGCTGTATGATATTTATCACATGCAGATCAATGAAGGCGATGTGATCCGCACTATTACCGACAACCATACTTATTTTGGCCATTATCATACAGCGGGCGTACCCGGCCGTCATGAAATTGATGATACACAGGAACTCTTCTATCCTGCTATCATGAAAGCCATTCTCGCTACAGGATACACTGGTTTTGTTGCGCAGGAATTTATTCCTACCGGCAAAACAGATAAGGATAAACTGGCTGCGTTGAAAAAAGCCATTAAAATCTGCGACGTTTAATTTTAAAACAAACTATAAACTGCAAACAATAAACTTTCTCTATGGCAGATAATACTTATGATGCAATTGTAGTTGGTTCAGGGATCAGCGGAGGCTGGGCTGCAAAGGAACTGACTGAAAAAGGATTGAAGGTGCTGATGCTGGAGCGTGGCCGTAACATTGAACACGTAAAAGGTTATGTGAACGCTAATAAGGAATCCTGGGAGTTCCCCCACCGCGGAGGCCGGGCAACACAGCAGATGCTGAAGGATTATCCTGTATTAAAAAGGGATTACCCGCTGAATGAAGTGGTGCTGGATTATTGGGTAAAAGATAAAGAATGTCCTTATGTTGAAACAAAACCTTTTGCCTGGTTCCGTGGCTATCATGTCGGAGGCCGCTCACTTACCTGGGGAAGGCAAAGCTATCGCTGGAATAAATGGGATTTTGAAGCAAATGGAAAAGATGGCTTTGGTGTCGACTGGCCTATCCGTTACAGTGATCTTGCTCCCTGGTACAGCTATGCTGAAAAATTTGCCGGCGTTCAGGGCAGTAAAGAAGGATTGGATGTGTTGCCTGATGGCGAATTCCTTCCTGCCATGGAAATGAATATCGTGGAAAAAGATGTGGCTGCCCGCCTCAAAGAATACTATAAGGGTCAACGTCACTTATTCATCGGCCGCTCTGCCAATATCACTGAGCCAAAACCTGAACAAAAGCGTACCAATTGCCAGTACCGCAACAGGTGCTGGAGAGGTTGCCCTTATGGCGCTTATTTCAGCACGCAATCTGCTACCCTGCCTGCTGCTATGGCCACCGGCAATCTTACCCTTCGCCCCTTCTCCATTGTTACCAAAGTGCTTTACGATAAAGACACTAAGAAAGCAACAGGCGTGGAGATACTGGATGCAGAAACCAACCAGACCTACGAATACAAAGCCAAAATAATTTTCCTCAATGCATCAGCTTTTAACTCTACCTGGGTGCTGATGAACTCTGCTACAGATATCTGGCCTGATGGATTAGGCAGCAGCAGCGGTGAACTGGGTCATAATGTAATGGATCACCATTTCCGTTGCGGTGCCGGCGGAAGAGTGGATGGATACGACGATAAATACATTTTCGGTTACAGGCCTACGGGTATTTATATCCCCCGCTTCCGTAACGTTTATAACGACAAACGCGATTATGTGCGTGGATTTGGCTACCAGGGTGGTGCAGGCCGTGGCGGCTGGGGCAGCAACGTAACTGAGCTTACTATAGGCGGTGAGTTCAAAGATGCCCTCAGCGAACCCGGCGGCTGGAGCATGGGCATGACAGGTTTTGGAGAAATGCTTCCTTATCATGAGAACAGGATATTTTTGGATAAGACTGTGAAAGACAAATGGGGTCTTCCTGTGCTGAACATGGACGTGGAGATCAAAGACAACGAACTGAAAATGCGTAAAGACATGATCGCTGATGCAAAGGAAATGCTGGAAGCTGCAGGTGTAAAAGACGTGTACACTTACGATTCAGAATACCAGGTAGGCATGGGGATCCACGAAATGGGCACGGCGCGCATGGGCCGCGATCCGAAAACCTCTGTGCTTAATGGCCATAACCAGGTATGGGACGCAAAGAATGTGTTCGTAACTGACGGCGCCTGTATGACATCCGCTTCCTGCGTGAATCCTTCACTGACCTATATGGCCTTAACAGCAAGGGCGGCTGATTTTGCAGTAAGTGAACTCAAAAAAGGAAACCTTTAATAACAAAACGACAAACTTCTTATATGGAACGCAGAGAACTTTTAAAACTGATCACTCTTGCTACCGGTGGCGCATTGATTGGCGGGGAAATGTTCCTTACAGGTTGTAAGAATGAACCCAAACTGGGAGGATCC
>CBHEUU010000454.1:0-4450 GCA_965990355.1 uncultured Chitinophagaceae bacterium | reverse complement strand
CCACGGAACATGGCTGTGTTGTTAGCCTCTTTGTATACTTCCAGGTCTTTTTCTTTCAAAGAAGGATGGATCAATGCTTTCTTCATGAAATCATTACCCAGTTTTTCCTTGAATGTATTCTGACCGATGGTGAACACTGTTTTACTATGAGCGAAAACCGGTTCTTTCTTGTATACCGTTTTGAGATAGGCAGGGATCAGTCCTGTCATCCAGCCGCTGCAATGAATGATGTCGGGAGGCCAGCCAAATTTTTTGACAGTTTCCAGTGCGCCTTTACAGAAGAACACTGTTCTGAGCCCGTTGTCGTCAAACCACTGCTCGTTTTCGTCGTGGAAGATATGTTTGCGTTTAAAGAGCTCTTCATTTTCCAGGAAATAAACCTGCAGCCTGGCGCTGGGAAGGGAAGCTACTTTTATCTGGAGCGGCATATCATCATTGTCTACTGAGACATTGATCCCGGAAAGGCGGACCACTTCATGAAGACGGTGCCTGCGTTCATTGATAGTGCCAAAGCGGGGCATAATGCAGCGTACCTCGAATCCGTTATCATTTGCTTTTATGGCCAGCTTATTTACAGTTTCTGAAAACTCTGTCAGCTCCAGGTAGGGCGACATTTCATTAGCTATAAATAAGATTCTCTTTTTTGCTGACATGTTGTCCCGTTTAAATGATCATTTTGAAAAAACGTGTGCAAAGGTACTATTTTTTATAAGGAATAGCTAAGTTGCGTCGTTTTTTGATGTTAATAAGCCTAATTATGATCCTATTTAAAAGAGCAGCTGAGCTCCGGGACTACCTGGAAAAACAGCGGAATAAAGGCAAAAAAACGGGGTTTGCCCCCACTATGGGGGCCCTTCATGACGGGCATATTTCCCTGTTGGAAGCTTCAAAAAAAGAAAACGATTTCACCGTTGTAAGCATCTTTGTAAACCCAACACAGTTCAATGACCCGGCTGATTATGCCAAATATCCCGTAACACTTGAAAAAGATATCAGCCTGCTGGAAGCAGCCGGTTGCGATATCCTGTTCCTGCCGTCCGTAAACGAAATGTACCCCTCCGGTCAAATGTTGAAAAAAAAATATGAACTGGGGTACCTGGAAACGCTTTTGGAGGGCAGTTTCAGGCCCGGACACTTCCAGGGAGTCTGCCAGATCGTTCACCGGCTGCTGGAAATTGTGCTACCTGACAATTTGTACATGGGACAAAAAGATTATCAGCAATGCATGGTTATAAAGAAACTGCTGGAGCTTACCGGTCTCGGACAAACCGTAACCCTGCACATCTCTCCCACCCTTCGCGAAAAAAGCGGGCTGGCCATGAGCAGCCGCAATATGCGTTTGAGTGAAACGGAAAGAAATGCTGCTGTTGCCATTTACCAGGCGCTGAACCAGATCCGGGAAAACCTACGACCAGGTTCTTTGAAAACGCTGCAACAGGAGGCAGCAGAACAACTGACCCAAAAAGGTTTCCGGGTGGATTATGTGGAAATTGCTGATGCAGGGACGCTTTATCCCGCAGACAACTGGGATGGCCGGCAAAAGCTCGTAGCCCTTGCTGCCGCTTTCCTTGGTGAAGTGCGGCTGATAGATAACCTCTTATTAAACTAAGCTGTTCTTTTTTCGTTTTTAAATAAACTACTTTTGCTGACTTTGGGCCAGCATCAACCCAACGGCAACTATTCTAATTATATGCAGATCGAATTACTGAAATCAAAAATCCACAGGGCGGTCATCACCGAAGCAAATCTTAATTATGTTGGCAGTATTACTATTGACGAAGACCTGATAGAAGCCGCTAACCTTATCGAAAATGAAAAAGTGCAGGTGGTGAATGTCAACAACGGTGAAAGACTGGAAACTTACGTGATAAAAGGCAAGAGAGGCTCAGGCATTTGCTGCCTCAATGGTCCTGCCGCCCGCAGAGGTATGGTAGGTGATGTGGTGGTGATCATTTCTTATGCTACAATGGATTTCGAAAAAGCCAAAACCTTTAAACCCTGGATCGTTTTCCCGAAAGAAGGTAATAAGCTGTGAGAATAACCGTTATACCCGAGCCATGAATAAAAAGATCAAAACTTTACTGCAATACCTTTTCTTTTTCTGCCTTGGCTTCTTCTTTGTCTGGCTATCCGTCAAAGACATCAATAAGGAAGAATGGGAGCAGATACGATACGCCATGCTGAATGCGCGTTACTATCTTATCATCCCCGTTTTCATTATTCTTGGTCTTGGGCACTATGTGAGAGCCCTTCGTTGGAGGTTGCTGATGGAGCCTCTCGGATACAGTCCTAAAAAAGCAAATACTTTCTTTGCGGTCATGATCGGTTACCTGGCCAACCAGGGCGTGCCGCGCCTTGGGGAAGTGTTGAAATGCACCGTGCTTGCCAAATATGAAAAGATACCCGCCGATAAACTGGTAGGCACCATCATCCTTGAACGCTTAATTGATGCAGTGACCCTGCTGATCATCTTCGGTATTACACTGGCTATACAACCCGGTTTATATACACAGATCGTTGACCAGATCTTCAACTCATCAGGCGAAAAAGAAGAGAAGAAAATTTCAGGTTTGCTGATCCTGCTGATCGTTGCTGTAGTAATAGCACTTGCCGTGGGCGCCTGGATGGTGTTGAAGAAAAAAACATTCAAAGACCTTCAGGCTATTCTGAAAAATATTGCCATGCGCGTATGGCAGGGACTGGCATCTATCCAGCATCTCAAAAAACGCGGACAGTTTATTATCCTCACTATTATTTTATGGGCCACTTATTTCTCCGGTGGCTATATCGGTTTCCAGGCTTTACAGGAAACACAACAGTACGGCGTAAAAGAAGCATTCACTATTCTGTCGGCAGGCAGCATCGGCATGATCATCTCCCCCGGCGGGATCGGCGGATATGCCTTGCTGATTGAAGGCACCATGATGCTTTATGGACTGCAACAAAGTATTGCTGCTGCATTCGGCTGGCTGCTTTGGATCGTGCAGACCTTTGTGATACTGGTAGGTGGGTTACTGAGCTTTGCTTTATTACCCTGGTACAACAAGAGCAAGACCGTTGAAAATTGAGCGTTGAATATTGATTATTCCACGCCGGTCGTACACAAATATTCAACGCTCAATTTTCAATAACCCAACTCAAATTATAAGTTATTAAAACTTAACGCACACAAATCCTCTTCTTAGTTAACTTTATCGGATAACTAACCGAACTTTTCATGTCGCATCTGCATTTCAAACAAAAAACGATTGCACGGGACATTAGCTGGCTTTCTTTCAATGCACGCGTATTGCAGGAAGCCGGAGACAAAACAGTGCCGCTCCGCGAACGGATTCGCTTTCTTGGTATCTTCTCCAATAACCTGGATGAGTTTTTCCGGGTAAGGGTAGCCACGCTCAAACGGATGATGCAGGTAGGCAGCAAAGCCAATATGCACCTGGAAAATGATCCGCAGCAGATACTGGACGATATCCAGATGACCGTACTGAACCAACAAAGTGAATTCGCCCGTATTTGGGATGATGTGCAGAAGCAAATGAAAGCCCAGAAGATCTTCCTGGTAACGGAAAATGAACTCACACCGGAGCAATACATTTTTGTGCGCGATTATTATGAGGCTGAAGTGAGCCCCAACGTGATCCCGCTGATGATCGAGAACATTCCTGCCTTCCCTAACCTCCGCGATAAATCCATTTACCTCGGCGTAGTGATGTGGAAGAAAGACAGTGCGCTGAAAAAGAAATATGCACTGATAGAAGTGCCCAGCCGTGTATTGGGAAGGTTTTTGATATTGCCATCCAAACAAAACGAACACCGCATTATCCTGCTGGAAGACGTGATCCGTTGCAACCTTCCTGAGATATTTTCTTATTTCGGCTATGATCAGTACCACGCCCATGTATTTAAAGTAACACGGGATGCTGAGCTGGACATAGACAGTGATATATCCACCAACATTATCCAGAAGATTGAAAAAGGATTGAAGAACCGCAGAAAAGGAAAGCCTGTAAGGTTTGTATATGACAGGGAAATGGACCCGGGTTTACTGGAGTATCTTACCCGCCGTCTTAATCTCACCAAAAAAGACAATCTGATCCCCGGCGGACGTATTCATAATTTCCGGCACTTTATGGATTTCCCGGAGCAGGTGTTCAAAGCAAAGAAACAACGGCAAAAACCTTTTGATCATCCATTGCTTGCCGAGCGGCGTGTGTCTGATGTGGTGCTGCAAAAAGACGTAATGCTCCATCTCCCCTATCATTCCTTTACACCCCTTATTGATATCATCCGCGAAGCGGCTATTGATCCGGATGTAAGTACAATCAAGATCACCTGCTATCGCCTGGCATCCATGTCCAAAGTGATCAATGCACTGATCAATGCTGTGAGAAATGGTAAAGAAGTGGTGGTGATGCTTGAGCTGCGCGCCCGCTTTGATGAAGAAGCCAAT
>CBHEUU010000453.1:0-4456 GCA_965990355.1 uncultured Chitinophagaceae bacterium | reverse complement strand
ATGTCCATGCCTGGCATGTGGAAGCTCCAATGCTGCTTACTACCAGGCCTACCGGTATTCTTCGCTGCAAAAAAATATCTCTTGCAAAAAAATAAGCGACCGCACTGTAATTCGGAACAGTCAGGGGGGAACAAACAGACCATTGTCCTTCTCCATCCCTCATGGGAGTGGCAGAGAAATTTGTTTGCAGATCAAATAAACGTATCTGCGGGTATTGAGCATTTGCAATTTCCTGCTGGTAATGCATAGTGCCAAGCAGCCATGGAAGAAATGGTTTTAATTCCATATCCATATTTGATTGCCCACTGCAAAGCCATACATCACCAATCAAAATATTATCCAATCGCTGTGGCTGTTTGCCATCCGATACTGTAATGGTGTGGGATGTATAATCGCCGGGAACAGCTGCCGGCACAGGAATACTGATCATCCATTCACCGGCCTTGTCTGCAGTGTCTTTCCGGAAGCCGGCCAACCAATCAGCCTGCACCTGTATCTCCGCACCTGCCGGTGCATTACCCCAAATCCGCAATGGCTTGTTTTGCTGCACCACCATATTTGATTGTATCGTGGTGGCTATGCGAAACGATTGTGCATTGACACTTATAACAACGAAGATACCGGCAAATAAAGCGCAGGTATACTTAGTCAGTATTGACCATCTTTTAAGGAACATCCGTTTTGTATTTCAGTTTTATAAAACGCGGACGGTAGAGATGCGGGAACTTACCTATCTCTTCAAAGAATTTAAAAGAGTTAATATTATAACTGATCAGCAGTTCACCAGGCTTTGACAAAACCGGATGAGCTTTCGCATTATAAGGAAAGAAATTAGGAGAATCTTTCAAATCTTCGCTTACGTCATAGATATCAATGATGGGACCAAAAGGCCCATAAGGTGAAGCGCCTAACCTAACCGCTACTTTGCGGCTTAATCCCGCCCGCTGAAATACCATAATATATCGTCCATCTCCTAATGGAGACACACTCATTTCATTGGAAGACTGATCGGTTACCTGCTTTGCCTCATCAGCATTTTTTACCCAATCGCTGCCATTCCAGAATCTCCAGCTATCAAAGGATTCAATATCTGCAGGTGTGGTTCTCGCCACAAGCACCTTTTTATCTGCACCACGTATACCATAGATATAAACAAACCCATCGGGATCAGGAGCGCCTGCCTCCTTCGTATTCACAAATACAGCAGCACCAAAAGAACCCACCGAATCAACAGGTCTGCCCAACCAGAATGGTATATCCACCTGTCTTTTTCCAGGGAAAGGTGGTTGCTCTCCTTCGGGAATAATGATCAATGTATTTCCCATTTCCTTAAATCCAAAAACTGGTTGGTTGGGAATATTCTTGATGCGGTATCCAAACAGGTAAATATTATTGTTACGGGCTGCATTTACAAAACCATCTCCCAACCAATAATACTCTCCCCCACTTGTAGCCGGTGTATTGGGTTTAAAAATCGCCATTGGATTTCCCTGTGCATCTTTATCCCAGTAAAATTTAATAGCTATGCTGTCTGGCTGGCCACCCTGCAATATCGCCATAGAGTTATTGATCATTTTATAACCCGGCTGTAATGAGTCGCCAACAATATCACCCAGCATTGTATCACTAAACCAGATCAGCGCTTCTTCTTTTTCGGCTGCACCAGCTGTTTCTTTCCCGCTTCGCACCAGGGAAAAAATTCCATCTCCGCCAAACCAGCCATGATTCCGTTTCAACAGGTTCGACCAGTCTGTTGCCGGCTCCACCGAAAATTGTAATTGTTCAAGATTTAGCTTTTTTGTATCAGGCTTTGCTTTGTCTGCTGCGCACGAAAAAAGCAGACAGGTAAGGCCAACAAATGATAATTGACGTATCATGAGCAATATTTTTCTAATTAAGGCATAGGTTCAAAGGTGCTGACAAAAACTTCTTTGTCAGTTAAGCCGAAAATGGTAAGATCAATCAACTGTTCCAGCACCAGTTTATCACGATTGAGTGTTTTTACCGTATACGTTTCAACCGTCTTGTTGGAAGGATCAAACAGGGAATGATATTCCTGTGTCAATGTTTTTTCGTCGTCGCTTAACACCCAACGGTCAAATACATTAAAGCCATCGAATGTGCAGGCATTGGTACCAAAATTCACTGTGTAAGTACTATCAGCATTCCAGATAAAAATATTATCCTTTTCACAATCCTTCATATCTTCTGCAGGTGGGGTTATAGATGTCCACATACGCGATAACAACTTCCAGCGGCGGCTATAGATGATCTGCTGACCGGATGCTGTCGTGTTTACCGTCAGGTCCTTCTCCGCTGCCAGCCCTTTACTGTCTTCAAAACGGAAATTAAATCCAACCAGTTTATCTACTTCATCACCATCCAACTGGTAAGTGAAAACGTACTCATAATCGTTGTCACCCTGGCTGGTTGGTGTAACTTCTACAGTGCCGGTACCACCAAAGGAATTATCCCGCTGCAGGTTGATCGTTTTATAGATCTTTACTTTACCAGCTCCGTTCGGCGCATGAATGGATAAGGTAGCTTCAATTGTACGACCCGATTTTCCCGTTACATTATCCGGCGTTAGCGATAACACCGGCTTATTCGGATCTGTTTCATCTTTTTTGCAACTGGCCAGGGAAAGAAGGCTCAGTAAAACAAGTGTTGTTAAAAAATTAGATGGCCGCATAATCGTTGTTTTAAAAAGTTGAATAAGCAATTAGTATTTATTTTCTATACTTTCCACATATCCTGTATCTCTTCCAGCGATTTTCCTTTCGTTTCCGGCACCATTCTCCAGATAAATAAAAAAGCAAGTACCGACATCACCATATATATCCAGAAGGTATAAGCACTGCCAATAGTTTTCAATAGCATCGGAAATGTTTGCGATACGATATAGACAGATAGCCAAAGGAAAAATATGGCTACTCCCATCGCTCTGCCGCGGATATGATTGGGGAATATCTCTGCCACTACCACAAACGTGAGTGGCCCCAGGGAAATAGCGAAAAAGGAAATGTAAAGTAAGATGCCTGCCAGCACCCAGTAGCCGGTCATCGCCTGGTGGTAAAATGCCAGGCCAACCATTGCCAGGCAAATGGCCATGCCCGCAGAGCCAATAAGTAATAATTTTTTCCTGCCGAGATGGTCCACATATTTAATAGCTACCAGTGTCATCAATGTATTGATCGCTCCTACCCACACTGTTTGCGTAAGCGCAGAAGAAGAACCATCACCAGTGGCTTTAAATATTTCCGGGGCATAGTACATAATTACATTGATGCCGGTGAGCTGGCTGAAAATGGAAAGAAAGATACCGATGATCAATGCAATACGTAATCCCGGACGCAGTAACTCACCAACTGTACCCTGCTTTTGATTAAGCGACTGACGGATGGCATCCATTTCTTCACTGGCCTTTGCATCGCCATTTACTTTGCGTAATATATCTTCTGCTGCAGTCCAGTTATTTTGCGCAGCCAGCCAACGCGGACTCTCGGGGGCACGCAGCAATAAGATGATAAAGAATAAAGAAGGCAGTAATCCAGAACCAAACATCCATCGCCACCCCGACTCCACATTCCAGCTATGATCATGTAAACCCGCAATAGCAGCATTGACAAAATAAATAAGCAGGATGCCGATTACTATTCCCAATTGGTAAATAGATATCAGCCGGCCCCTTATATTGGCCGGAGCTATTTCGGATATATACATCGGCGATAGTATCGACGCTATACCGATGCCTATACCTCCAATCATCCGGAAGATGATAAATGAAGTAAGATCAAGTGGTATCAAGATACCCAATGAAGAAATGGCAAATGCCCATGCTGATATCATCAATACTTTACGGCGGCCCAGTTTATCACTTAAGACACCCGCTACCATGGCGCCAATCATACATCCAATGAGTGCACAGGAAGCGGTCCAGCCCGTCATTGCAGGACTGAGATGATACTTTTCTTCAATGAAACCAATGGCACCGGCTACCACCGCGGTATCGTAACCAAACAGCAATCCACCGAGGGCTGCTACCAGTGTACATTGATAAATGAATTTCATTTGCGTGTTCATGTTTTAATTTATTAGGTAATCAATCAGGTTATCCTGGCGAACGAAAGCTTTCATGGTAGCACAGGTTTGACCTTCGGAATCTCCATACGGACGAATGGTGTACTCTCCTACCAAGGCCGGAACAATAAACGTTTCGGCATAATGGATAATAAATGGTTCAAAAGCTCCGGTTGGACTCTCAACGATAGCTTCACGCCCTTCCACCAGGTTTATTACATTCACTACATTGCCGGTATGATGCGTTACTTTTTTACTGAACCAGTGACGGCGGGTTTCGATAAACGAACCGGGATGCAAACCTGTTCTTTCTTCCTTCCATCCATCACCGGTTGCTACCTCCTCAAACTGATTGATGATATGTTCTTTGGTCCAC
>CBHEUU010000452.1:0-4466 GCA_965990355.1 uncultured Chitinophagaceae bacterium | reverse complement strand
CCTTACCAGATATATTCAGTGCTGTCACCGCCATATCTTTTTCGGTGATAGGGACTCAGGTCAGCAGTGGCATTCAGATTGATCTTTTCAAAAAGGTTATTCCGGAAATAAAGGGCAATGTGGGAAAGCTTATTGGTTTTGCCCAGCAGGTTATAAGATCCATTGAAACCAAACCCATCGATCAACCGCAGTTTTTTAAATTCACCGGTGGTATCTTTCTTGGATTTGTATTTCAGTTCAAGGTTATTATCAAGGCCGAAACTGATGCTTCCGCTGGTGACATTGCCATAACCGCTGTAAATACTTCCTGCCAATTTTCCATAAGCGATGGTATCTCCTGTAACTACTCTTACACTGTCATAATATTTACCTGAAAGAGATGGGGTATAGCTGAACCCGATGGTCGGCCGGATAATATGCCGCAATGCTTTTCCCTTCTTGAAATTAAAGGTCCCATATAGCGCTGTATTAAAGCTGAGGCCAAAACTGACCTGCTGATCTAAAAAGAACCCCTTATTAATTGTAGTGTCCACTTTATTCGCAGTATCATTCCATTTCAATATACGTTGCTTGTCCAACCATACTTGTGAGTAAGAAACCGAAGGAGATAGTACAATAGCTCCTCCAAGAATAGGCGGCAGTGATAAAGTGATCGGGATATTATGTTGCGCTCCCCACTGCGCCGTGTCGAGAAGATTACGCAGTTTGAATGCTGTATCGTAAAAAGATATCTGGTTTCTGAATGATCCATTATAACCGATGCCCAGCTGCTCATACCATCTTTTGCTGCCTGCAAAATCTTTCCGTTGGAATGGATAAATGGTAGAAACAGTAAAGCCCATATCCGGAAGGCTGAGGTTAACGATGCCTGTCTGGTTGTTCTGGTTATGATTGGCGCTTATGGTAAGGTTATAAGGTTTATCTACCCAGGTTTTGGAATAAGTAATGGATGAACTTAACTGGTTCTGGAAGTTAAGATTGGCATTATTGGGAACGTTCTTATTATAGCTTGTTGAACTTGCATTCACGTTAGCAGAAAAAGATGTTCCCGGCCGGGCGCGGCTATCTGCTGAATGGCTCCAGGTAAGTGAGTAGCTGTTGTTGGAATAATAATCCGGGTCGCCTTTAAAATTACGTTTGGTCCGTTGCAGTCCGAAATTGAGGGAACCGCTGTAGCGATAGCGCTTGCGATAAGTTGGGTTCACATTGGCCGACCAGCTTCCGTAAGAATAAACATTTCCATACACTTTCACGTCCCAGTAATCATTGATCACCTGGTAATATCCTAATCCTTCCAATCCCAATCCCATCTGGTCGTTGGTGGCAAATTGCGGAGGCAGCAGTCCTGAGTGGCGACCCTGTGATAAAGGGAAAAACCCAAAAGGCAGGTAAATAGGTAAAGGCACTCCTTCAAACTCCGGATGGGTTGGGCCTGATACCGCCACCTTTTTATTGATCACTTTGATCTTATTGGCACGGAACCCGAAATGTGGTTCATCAAGATTACAGGTGGTGAAATAACCTCTTTTTACATATGTCACCATACTATCCACTTTCTTTACCACTTCACCATGTACAAACATTTCCCCTGATTGGGTAATGGTGTTTTTGGTTAAACCCTTTTGCGTTTTGAAATTGAACTGGATGGTATCGCTGGTAAAATTCTGTTCTGCGTCGGAAAATTTGGCATCTTCCACTACCGTTCCGGTGCTGTCGCGCCGATTGTAGGCTGTCATGATCTGCGTTTGCTGGTCAATCTCCACTTTGGGGGCTTCCAGCGCCATGGTCTGGTAATCGGTTTTGGTTTTGCCATAGAGAATGATCTTTTTGTTTTTGATCTTTACCACGGCAGAATCTTCCGCATAATATTTTACAGGTTCATCAAAAGAGTCTTTGGAAAGACGAACAGAGAAAGTATCTGTTTTTTGGCGGACTGAATCGGCGCCAGGCAACAGGGTCGTGTCTGACGACGTTATGGTAATACGGCCTGAACCAGTATCAGTCCGGGGAATGGTATCAGATTTGATCTCTCCTGCACGGCCGGGCAATGGGATCGTGTCTGACGACGTTATAACAACTCGGGGTGGAACACTGTCAGCCCGTGGAATTGTGCTTTTAGCCGGAATAGTATCTGCAGGGAATGTTAAAGGAGTGCCAAAATACGTTGATTCAACGCGTTGTGAGGCTGCTTTCCACGTTACTGTGAATAAGATAGCAGCCAGGAGGAACACTGTGAAAAAATATTTTGAGCTAAATTTGCGCAGTTCCATACGGATGGTTGGCAGCAAATGTAAACCTTTCGTCCCTAAACAATATGTGAAGATTCCACTTATAACCCATTAAAAAAGGAAAAGTTATGATAAAACGAACCCTATTGGTCCTCTTTCCCGTTTTTTTATCAATCCTGCTGCTCTCCTTTTCCGAAAAGAACAAACCAGTCCAGAAAGCCACCATCAAAACACTTATTGTTGATCCCGGTCATGGAGGGTTTGATCCCGGAGCCCGTGGCCTTATTTCCAATGAAGCCGACGTGAGTCTGGCGGTAGCATTGAAATTCGGCCGCGCATTAAAAGAAGAGTTTCCCGAGTTGAACGTGGTGTATACACGCACAACAGATATCGGTGCCGGTGGTAAAAAGACCAAGAAAGAAGATATCTATTACCGCGCAAATCTCGCCAATGAATCAAATGGGGATCTGTTTATTTCCATCCATTGCAATTCTTCCGGCAAAAAAGCAGGAGGCTGGTATGAAAGAGTGGTGACCGGCAAAACGCCTGTGAAAAAAACTGTAGGCAGGGGAAAAAAGAAAAGAACCATTAATAGTTATAAATATACTTATGGCACCGTGTACCGCGAGAATACGGCTCATGGCACAGAAACCTATGTGTGGGCACTGAGTAAGAATGACGCCAAAGTGAATTCTGTTGGTAAAACGGAATACTACGGTGAAATTGATTCCTCTAATACGATGACCCTGCAACTGCCCGATCCTTCTGACCCGGCAGAAAAAGCAAGAATGCTCATCTATGCGCAGCATTTCTTCCGCAAAAGCCTTAACCTGGCCGACCTGGTTGAAAAAGAATTTGAAGCCAGCGGAAGGGTAAGCCGCGGCGTAAAACAACGGAATGACGAAGGTATATGGGTGTTGCAGGCCACAGGGATGCCAAGCATCCTGGTGGAAATTGGCTTTATCACCAATAAAGAAGAGGAAGAATACATCAACAGTGAGAAAGGCCAGAAAGAAATTGTGGACGACCTGATGAATGCATTCCGTGTGTACAAGCAAAAAGTGGAGTCCAAAACCATCAGCACCACGCCTTAAAAAAAGTTGGCACATTTATAGAAAGCTGTACAGGTAAAAACCCGTACAGCTTTTTTTATCAGTTAACGCCCAGTAAGTCTTTTGGAAATAAATAGCTAATTTGGCAGCTTGGAAATGTAAACCAGAATCAATGAAGATCAACAACGAAACCAAAGTCGGTTTATTAACTGTAGTAGCCCTGGGATTATTGATCGCGGGGTTTAATTTTTTGAAGGGCAAAGATGTTTTTAACAGCACTCCTAAAGTATACGCAGTATTCAGTAAAGTAGGCGCGCTGACCAAGGCCAATGAAGTAAAGATCAATGGCCTTACCATTGGTACTGTTTACGACATCAAGGAGGTGGACAAGAATTTAAGCGGCATCAAAGTAACCATCAGCCTTAAGCGCGACATTAATATCCCTTCCAATTCAGTAGCATATATCAATGCAAGCTTTGGCGGTTTGAGTGCGGCTACCATCGTGATAGAAAAAGGAGATGCTACCACTTATCTCAAAGATGGCGACAGCCTTCATACACGGATTGATGAAGGACTGTTTGGCGGACTTACTGCAGAAGTAGCTCCTACCCTTTCCAAGATCCGCAATACGCTGGATACGCTGACTGTAGTATTTGCCAATGTTAACAAACTCTTTGATTCAGGCGCGAAAACCAATCTTCAGCATACTATTGCCAACCTGAACCGTGCAAGCCATTCACTTGACCGTATGCTGGATGCAGATAACAGTGCATTGTCGCGCACCCTCAATAATGTAAGTGCCATTACTGATAATCTCAAGAACAATAATGATAGCATCAATGCCATCATCAGCAATACAAAACAGTTTGCCCAAAAGCTTTCCGCTATTGATTTTCAGCAAATGATGGAAACTTTGCAAAGCACCATCACACAGTTGAAAACAACCGTGGCAAAAATATCCAGCAATGAAGGAACGCTGGGTGCATTGATCAATGATAAAGCGCTTTACAATAAACTGAATGATGCTATTCTCAGTGCTGAAATACTGATGGATGATCTTCGCACGCACCCCAAACGCTACGTTAATTTTTCCATCTTTGGCAAGAAAGACAAAGGCGGTGCTTTAACTTCGCCTGCTATAAAAGATACGGTGCCCCGCTAGGCCACGCATGAAATATTCAAAACC
>CBHEUU010000451.1:0-4476 GCA_965990355.1 uncultured Chitinophagaceae bacterium | reverse complement strand
GGTAGATATAGAAATAGAACATATCGGCCACAAAACTATTCCCGTCCATAAACGTCATCCGTGAGACATAATACAAGACTACCGCGATCGCCCCATGCACCCAGTTGTTGCGGATAAACTTATGGATGATGAGGTAGAGAATATTGGTATTGAACAAAGCCAGCAGGTACCAGAGATGATCAATACCGCGTGGGTCAAGGAACAGGTTGAAAAGGTCGGTCCATTGTCTTTTGGCGTTGGCATAATCCGAAAACAGGATTTGCAGCAATACCGTTATGGCTCCCCATACCAGGTAAGGATATAAGATAGTCGCCGCACGGTCACGGCCCACTGATAGACTGTCTTTTTTTCTCAGGCTACTGGTAATAAATATGCCGGAAAGAACAAAGAACACCGGCATCCTGAAATTATAAACCACTTCCTGGAGATTGTACATCAGTTCCGTTACAGGCAATCCTGATCTTTTCATTCCAACTATTACATGCCGGTAAACTACCAGGATGATGGCCAGGCCACGGGCATGATCAACCCATTGAAGACGGGTGGTGGAAACAGAGGCCGGGGTACGTGTCGGTTCTTTGGTTAACGTATATTTCAACTGAATAAACATGATGCAGAAAACTAGAGATTAAGATTGCTTTCCTGCACTTTATTTAAGATAGCGCCGATAAACTTATCCTTGTTTTCATTTAAAAATGCAATGGATTCCCTGTCAGCGGCGGAGAACACCGCATCTGCTGAAAAGATAGCTACCAGGCCGTCTGCATAACCAACCAGCTCTTTTGCCTCCGGATAGCCATTCAGCGGAGCTCCTTCCATGAATATGTAATCATATTCTTCCCTTAACTGGTCGAGATAATTCAGCAAGTGATTCTTGGGAAGTATCTCCGACGGCGTGTAATCACCACCTTCGCAACCAATAATGTCCACACCTTCAGCGGCTGTTTTAGTGACGAAATTAGCAACGTCCCCTACTTCAAACGGCTTACCATTAAGGCTGAATTTTTCCAGCATGGGTGTTGCCTGGGTGGCAACAGTGAGGTCATTATTACAGAAGTTCGTATCAATGATCAGCACTTTCTTCTTGCTCAGGCTAAGGCTGTACGCGAGAGATTGGATCAGGGTGGTTTTCCCCTGCCCCGGTTCAGTGCTGGTAAAAAGATATATTTTCTTGCGGCTGTTCTCCAACTCATACCGCAGCTTTCTCAACAATTCCCTGAAGATATTATCACGGTTTTCTTTTCCATCAAAAATGGTTACGCGGTCAAGGATATTATTGTTTTGCAGTTTCACGCGATTCACGGTACCCAGCAGATGCAGATTGGTAAGGCGCTGGAACTGTGAAGGAGTTTTTACCGACTGATCAAAAAATTCAATAGCCACCACTACGATACTGGAAACCACCAGTGCTACTATGGCAGCCACCGCCATCATCATCATCCGTCTTGACGGTTCGGGATACAAAGCCGGCTCACCGGAAATAGTTTGTTTAAAAATTCCGGGCATCGGGCTGTTGATGTTCAACGCCATATTATATTTATCGGTAGCATCGCGATAATCAACCTGTGCCATTTCAATTTCCTTATCCAATTGCTGGATATTGGCTCCTTTGAGGGCAATGCCTTTCAATCCACCATTCAGCTGGGATATCATGGATTGTATGGCGCCGATCTTTTGGCGGGTTGCCTTCAACTGGCCTTCAAAACCGATCTTGCGTTGTATCAGGTCATCTATAGATACAAGGCTTTCGGTAGTACCGCCGCCTGTTCTGCCGCCGGTGTTCAGGCTCAACCGCTGTATTTTCCTGTTCACCTCATCAATCTTTGCTTTCAGTTCGTTATCGTTACCACCCTTTCTCAGGTACTCATCATTCAAATCATTGTATTGCTTTTTCAGCTGGAGATATTCCATATTGCTGCTGGGTGAGGCAGATTTTGCATCAGGGCTGGCAATTACTGATACGCCTTTTGCACGGGCATTTTGTATCAGCGTTTGCAATTCATTCACCTGGAAAGCCAGGTTTGATTCATTGGCTTTTTCTTCGATCAACTGACTTTCATAAGTACTTACCTGGCCCAGGTTGCTGGAGCCTTGTAAGCCTACATCCACTACACCCTCACTGGACATGAACTGGTTCTTTTGAGCGATCTTCTGATCGAGTATCAGTTTTTTTGCTTTAACGGTCGAATCCAATGCTACAACGGAAACATCTGTACGCTCACGCTGATCAAATCCATAGAACCGTTTGAATTCATGGCAAAGTGTATTGACTGCATAGGCAGACATATTCGGATTTTCCGAAGTATAATAGATATTGATATAATCCGTACGCTGATAACGGGCCACTTTCAGGTTGCTGGTAATGGTACCTACGCTGTATTTATACAGGTCTATCAGGCTCTGCAGTTTTTTCTCCTGCTCAATAGTAGGGCTCAGCATCTGGATAGAATCCAGTTTGTTTTGCAGCAAGGTAGTCATGGCTGCCTTGTTGATCTGCAAATCCTTTTCCTTTTGCTGGTCTTTTTCAGAAAGCGTGGTGAAGGGTTGTTTGGCATCCTTCAGATCATGCAGTAAAAGGCGATACGACAGCAGGCTGAGCACTTTGGGAGAAGTGATGTTCTCAATAGCATTGCTGAACTTAACATCAATCTGCGGAAGATTGAAGCGGTCGTCAGAAAGTTTGATCTCTTCAGAAACGGTAAAACCGGTGGACAATTGAGCAAAGGAACTGTACTTTTTCTTGGTGTTCTTGGTGAAAAAAAAGGCAGCTACCAGTGCAACAACTGTACTGATGATGATAATCCATTTTCGTCGGAGTAAGGCACGAAAGATATACGCGATTTCCATTATATTTTCTTTTCGGGATACGTAACAATGGGACTGGTGATCAGATCACCAGTCCCATTGCTTAATTATAAAATAAGGTCTATTATGTTTCTATTCTTTTACAATCTTCAACGGGGCTGGTGCCTGTCCCGGCAATCCAACAATCCTAACCAGGTACACTCCTTTCGGCATCGCCTGGCCGTTCAGCCCAAGCTTTTGCAGCCTTATTCCTTTTCCGGGATTGGCTATTTCCAGCCTGTGCACAATTTTGCCGCTAAGATCGGACACTATAACCGTAAACTTAGCAAAATTATCTTTTAAATCAAACTTCAACGCCACATCATCCCTGAATGGATTGGGGAATACATCAGCGGTGATCAATTGTTCCGGATCAGCCGTAACGGTCCTTAACTGAATTGCCGGGTTAGAAGCGGCCAACCCAGGAGTCGTTTCGCCCTGGCTGGTTTGAACACCAGGATTGCTTCCCCTTGCAGTAAGGCCAAGTGCGGGATCAGGCGCTACAGAAGGCGCACCTTCGATGCTGAATGCATTCAGGTAGCCGAAGCCGCCGGTCTGCGTAGCATACATGGTGATCTCTACTGAACCTGTTGCATCCGGAACCACGCCGGTTATCTTCACCACATTCTGGGTATTATTGGCTGCGTTGAGGGTCACTACAGTATTACCGATCTTGTATGCGGTGGTTACACCAACAGACGGGTTCACACGGCTGCCAAAGAACACGAAATTGTACACGTGTGCCAGGGTCAGACCGGTCACTTTAAACTTGGCTGTATCTGCATAGTTAGTGTAATAGAACGCCTTCATCACATTATCAGGGTAGATACCGCTGTTGTTTCCGGTTGTTGTACCGTAGTAGTTGAACCCGCTGAAATTCCTGGTCACTGTCCAGTTGATACCGGTGTTCAAGCCTAAAGTATTGATCATATTCGATAAGGTGAAGCCATTGCTCACCAGGGCATTCACGTTGTTCCAGTTGCCGGTGGTTTGAGCAGGAGCATTTACGCTACCATCATTCATGTTCAGCTGTACGGTGTAAGCCACGGTGCTCGCGCCGGCATAATTGCTGTAGCCGCTGGGCGAACCGCTAACGATCGCTCTTACCTTATAGTAATATACAGTGCTTGCAGTCAGGCCGGTATTGGTATAGGTCAATATGCCGGCAGCCACGTCTGCGATCTTCGAATAAGTGCCTTCTGCAGTAGCAGAGCGCCATACTTCATAGCCTGTGGCATTTGCCAGGGCACTCCATTTCAGCTGGATCTTATCGGTAGCAATGCCTACTGCTGTCAGGTTGGCCGGAGCAGTAGCCGGAGGATTACCGGTGCTGTTCACTGTAAGGGTGAACGACTGGCTGGCGCTTCCACTATGGCTGTCTGTTGCTGTTACAGTGATACCACTGTATACACCCACAGGGCTTCCGGTATTCACCTGGATGCTTCCTGTTCCATTGCCATTGTCAGTAAAGCTGGCAAAAGCAGGCAGGTTGGCAACGCTCAGGGTAATCACATCACCCGGATCGGTAGCTGTGATATTAATGGTAGCAGATTGCTGCGTGGAAATTGTAACATTTGATATCGGGTTCAGCACAGGGTTCACGTTCGGTGCTGTGATCGAAACCGTATCGCT
>CBHEUU010000450.1:0-4484 GCA_965990355.1 uncultured Chitinophagaceae bacterium | reverse complement strand
AATGGGCGATAAGAAAGTCTTGAGTCGGAAGTCGGGAGTTCTCTTCCTGCTGTCACCCCGGCCCTGGGTTAAGAAAATTATCAATAATAGTTCACTAAGAGCCGGGGTCTCCACAACGTTGAGGGGACCCCGGCTCTTATATTTTTTATACCAGCACGTTTACTAACCCGGGGCCGGGGTGACAGCAGGAAGAGAACTCCTCGCTCCGGTATGCTCGGTTCGTGGTATTTTTTTTGTTTCCACAACTTGGTAGCTTCACTATAGAATCAGCGGGCATGAAAACACCTATCCGGTCTTTTTCTTTTCTGATCTTTCTTGCAAGCCAGTTACAGGCGCAGGACACGCAATTTCCCAAAGGGTGGGAAATTCAATTGAAGCTGACGAATGGTGTGGTCACCAATTTTCATAGTAATGCTCCTGATATGTATACAGGTGCATTAGGACTTTCAACGCAATATGCAGTGGTGCCACATAAATTGAGATTGGGAGCAACTGCCATGGCGGCTTATAGTAATAAAAATCTCTTTGGCCTGTTTGGTCCTTCAGCAGCCTGGAAACTTAAAAGCCTCGAAACAAAATTGTTTGGCATCGGCAATATTCATTTGCTGGCAGAGCATCTATGGGGTACAAAGAAGCAGCGTTTGATCGGCGGAGGACCTTATATAGAATTAGGACATACATTATTGATCGGTATTACAGCTCACAGGGATTATAATTTGAATGGCTGGTGGTTTCAATCGGCCATTGCTATCCGGTTGAATAAAAGAAAAACAGATCAGCAGGAATTCAATCAACCTCCAACACAATGAGCAAAGCATTGGTCATAAGCGGTGGTGGCTCAAAAGGGGCTTTTGCAGTGGGCGTTATCAAATACCTGACAGCAAATTTTCCCAACTCGAAGTTTGACATGTATGTTGGCACCAGTACCGGCGCATTGATCACACCGCTTGCAGCGCTCAATAAAATTGCCGAACTGGAAGAATTATACACCACGAAAAACACCAGCGATATCGTTCAGAAATTTGATATCGGTGACCGGCTCATGCAGAATTCACTTATGGGAGTAGATCCCTTGTGGGAGCTCATCAAAAAATATTATACAGATGATTTCTATGCAATCCTTCAACAATCAGGAAAACAGATCTTCCTGGCCACCACCTGCCTGCAAACCAGTGAACTGGTCATCTACAGCAATAAGCCGCAGGCGGCTTCCGGTAATTATGCAAGCCGGCAGATTGAACTGCCCATCCAGTTCCGCAAAGCCGTACTCGCCTCTGCCTGCCAGCCAGTATTTATGCCACCGGTCAAGGTGAACCAGGATATACAGGGAGCTGCTGACCAGTCTTATCAATATGTAGATGGTGGCGTGCGTGAATATGCCGGCATTGAAATGGCGATACAGAATGGCGCCACTGAGATCGTGGCCATCCTGCTCAGCACAGAAAAAACTGCTGTTGAAACAAAAGAATACAAAGACATCTACAGTATACTTGAAAAAACAATTTCCATTTTTACAGAAGATGTAGGCAAGAATGACCTGATCATTCCTTCCCAATACAATGAGGCACTGAAATACATTGAATCTGTAAAACGCAAAATGCGCAGGGCCGGCCTTAGCAACGAAGAAGTGAAAGAATATTTCACCACCTCCCGCACGCCCAATCCCTTCCAGGACAAAGTACCTCTCACCATTCATATCATCCGGCCAGCCCAGCCTCTTGGCGGCGGAGCAGGAGGGCTTGATTTTGTGCCGGCTGATATGGCGGCCATGCTTAGTAAGGGAGAAGAGATTATGGAAGAATACATTGCAAAGCTGGAAGCCGAGGGAAGCCAGTGGGTTTAGTCAGGAGCACTCTCCCCACTTTGTCACCCCCGGACCAGGTTTAGTTCACTGGCTACTATAGTTCGTTAAGATCCGGGGTCTCCATCGCCAACCGGTGGTCTGTTGTTAAAATTTCCTTTAAGAATATTTTTCATTTCCATAATACGAAATCAGTCGTATATTTGATACGAAGAATTTCGTGTAACACAATTTAACCTTAAATCAACAGTTATGAAACCCAGCTCATTTTTTGCCAGCCGTGTGGTGCTGGCAGCCCTTATCCTCTTTTCAACCGTAGCCCTTCTTTCATGGGACCGCCACCAGGCTCCCGGCCAACAACAGCAAACATCTGATAAAGACACTATACCCCAGCAAAGGGAAAGAAAAGTACGTGATCTTGATGAAGCCCTGGCAGAATTGGATGAGATAGATCTGAAAATGCATATTGATAAAGCAATGGCTAGCGTAGCAGAAGCCATGAAACAACTGGATGCAAATAAACTTCAGCTCGAAGTACAGAAGGCCATGAACCAGGTGAACATGGAAAAAGTGAAAGAAGAAATGGAAAGAGCCATGAAAGAAGTTGATTTTAAAAAGATAGAAGCAGAAGTAAAAGCTTCTTTGGCGAAAGTGAACTGGGATGAAATGAAAAAAGAAATGGACAAAGTAAAAGAAATTGACTTTGTTGAACTGGAGAAAGAGATGCAGAAAGTAAAAGAGGAAATGAAAAAAATAGAGCCTCAGATAAAAGAAGAACTGGCCAAAGCAAAAGTAGAGATAGAAAAAGCTAAAGAAGAAGTTCGTGAATACAAAAACTTTGTTGACGGACTGGAAAAAGATGGCCTGCTCAATAAAAAAGAAGATTATACCATCCGTCATAAAGATGGCAAGCTGACAATAAATGGTAAAGAAGTGTCACCACAGATCTATAGCAAATACAGAAACTTCCTGGAAAAACATAAAGAGATCCGAATTGAGAAAAACGAGGATAATTTCCATCTTGATAAAGATGATGAAGAATTGTATTGATTTTTGCTTACCAGTACAGCCATGAAAACAAATGGCCTTCTTTGCAGAAGGCCATTTTCAATTTATTGTTGTTTCTTCAACTTTAGAAATCGGCGAAATGCAATGGTGATGGCACCAGATCAAAATCTTTGCTTTCGATCATTTCAATATTCAATTGAAATGCTTCTTCTGTTTTGATCACCACTTTTTCTTTGGTTACTTTTTTAAAGCCCGCTTTTTCAAACACCAGTTTATATGTTCCGGGTTTTAATGCATCAAATGAATAGCCACCCAGTTCATCTGTGTGTACAGCTTTTTCTTTTTTGGTAATAAGATAGGCAGTAATGTTTACGTCTTTCAGCGGCTTTTTATTTTCCGCGTGTACTACCAGTCCTTCAAGATCATTTTTCTTTCCTTTTACTTCGCAGTTGCATAAAGGATCGGTGGGAGAAGCATACGTCATTCCAACACTGAAAAGACTCAATGCCATCAGGATGATTTTTGGTTTCATGGAGACCCTATTTGGTGATTAACGGTAATCGCACTAAGGCAAACACACGGGCCGTAACATAAAGTTATATCATTCCTATGGGATTTGCGAGGCCGTCTGTAAACTCCTGCCATACTTTTTTTACGATCTCCCCGGCCGGTAAAATACGATCTACCAAAGCGCTCACCTGGCCTATTTCCAGCTCTCCTTCTTCCAGGTTTCCTTCAAACATTCCTTTTTTAGCCCTTCCCCTTCCCAGCAGGTCTTTCAGTTCATCTGGCGAAGCTCCTTTTTGCTCTGCTTCCAGCACCTGGCGGTAAAATTCGTTGCGGATCAATCTTACAGGGGTAAGCTGTTTCATCGTCAGCACGGTGTCGCCTTCCTGGGCATCCACCACTGCTTTTTTAAAGGCTTCGTGGGAGGAAGCTTCTTCGCTGGCCACAAACCGGCTGCCCATTTGCACCCCTTCCGCTCCCATTACCATGGCTGCCAGCATTTGCCTGCCTGTAGCGATCCCCCCTGCTGCTATTACCGGAATTTTCACAGCAGACGCTACGGCAGGTATCAATACCATGGAGCCGGTTTCTTCCCGGCCGTTGTGGCCCCCGGCTTCAAATCCTTCAGCCACCACTGCATCGCAACCTGCTTCTTCTGCCTTACGGGCAAACTTGCTGCTGCTTACCACATGCACCACTTTTACTCCTTTTTCTTTCAGGATGCCTGTCCAGGTTTTGGGATTGCCGGCTGAACTGAACACAATAGGCACTTTTTCTTCCAGTATTATTTCGATATGCTTATCAATATTGGGATAAAGTAAAGGCACGTTCACGCCAAACGGCTTATCAGTAGCTGCTTTGCATTTGCGTATATGCTCCCGCAATACATCAGGATACATACTCCCGCTTCCCAGAAGGCCCAGTGCACCGGCATTACTTACAGTACTGGCCAAACGCCAGCCGCTGACCCATATCATACCGGCCTGGACAATGGGATAGTTGATGTTGAATAGGGAAGTAATGCGGTTGGTCATGGAGCAAAGATATTGGATGTGACGAGATACGTAATGTGTGATACATGATATGAGATTTGGGATGTTCGATAAGCAGGACCTTTTCAATTGTCACCCCGGACCAGGTTTAGTTAGCTGGCAACTGTAGTTCATTA
>CBHEUU010000449.1:0-4504 GCA_965990355.1 uncultured Chitinophagaceae bacterium | reverse complement strand
ACCCCCGTAAAGCCTTGAAAAGCCTGAGTTTTAGGCGTTTTCCACAATTTGTTCATATCTATAATTCCCCTATTTTTGCCATCCGTTTTTTAAACCCTTACATATAATATGTCAGTTATCCAGAACATACAGGAGAAGTATGCAAAACTAATGGCGGTGATTATCGCCCTCGCGCTTATTATTTTCGTTGTGATGCTTGCCTTTGAGAATGGAGGAAGTCTATTCCGTGGAGACAGCGGCACTACTGTTGGTAAGATCAATGGCGTTGCTGTTGATTTTAATACGCTCGAGCCCCGCATCAAACAACAGGAAGACGAATACAAACGTCAGGGTTATGGAAGCGGCGCAGCAGTGCGTCAGCAGGCTGTTGAGCAGGTATGGAGCCAGGAAGTAGCCAGGGTAGTGCTTGAAACAGAAGTAAAGAAACTGGGCATGCTGATCGGCAAAAAAGAAATGGGTGATATATTATATGGAGCAAATCCTCCTGCTGATCTGAAAAAAGCTTTTACTGATCCGGCCACTGGTGTTTATAATGCACAGCAGGCAAAACAACAGATCGACCAGATGCTGAAAAATAAACAAACCCCTCCTGAGCAAAAAGCACAGTTCAACTCATTCCTGAACTTTTTGGAATTAGGAAGGTTGAATGACAAATACAATGCACTGTTGCTTAACAGTACCAATTTCCCCAAATGGTTTATTGAAAAGCAAAATGCAGACAATAGCCAACTCGCAAACATTTCCCTGGTGCGTGAATTTTACAGCAGCATTCCTGATAGCAGTGTGAAAGTAACGGACAAAGAAATTGAAGATTATATAGGTAAACATAAAGACCAGTTCAAACAGGAAGAAAGCCGCGGTATTTCTTATGTAGCATTCAGCGCATTGCCTACTGCTGCAGATAGCGCAGCAACACGCGAAAGATTGCTGGAACTGAAACCAGGTTTTGACAGCACAACCGATGTGAAGCAATACCTCGAAAGCCAGGGATCAGAATCATATTATGATAGCTATATTGGTGGCAACAGAATACAGATTCCTGCCAAAGATTCCATTTTCCGTATTCCTGTAGGCACCACTTACGGACCTTACCTGGACGGAGCAAACTATTCATTAGCTAAACTGATTGGAGCAAGGCCTCAGGCGGACTCAGTAACAGTAAGACACATTCTTATTTCTACAGCGCAGCGTGATCCTCAAACCGGCGCTATGATGACTGTAAGGGATACAGCATCTGCAAAAAACCTGATTGACAGTATTCAAAAAGCAATCATTGGAGGATCTAATTTCGACACAGTGTGTGCCAAGCTTTCAGAAGACGGAACCAGGGATAAAGGCGGTGTATATGAAAATGTAACCTCCGGATCAATGGTAGCGGCATTCAATGAATTCATTTTTGGAAAACCGGTCGGATCAAAAGGTGTAGTGAAAACAGAATTTGGTTATCACTATATAGAGATCCTTTCGTCAAAAGGATCGTCTACTGCCTATAAAATTGCTTATCTGACCGCACCGATCGAAGCCAGCAATGAAACAGATGCGAATGCAAGCAATGAAGCAACACAGTTTGCAGGCAATAGCCGTGACAGGAAATCCTTTGATGCCAATGCAGAAAAGTTGAAATCAAAAGGGATCAATAAATCATTCGCACAGGACATTACTCCTACAGCAGCCCAGGTAATGGGTCTTGGAGCTTCAAGGGAATTTGTAAAAGCAATCTATGCAGCCAGCCTCGGAGATGTGATTGAGCCTACAAAAGTTGATAACAGCTATGTAGTGGCTGTTGTAACAGAAATAAACCCTAAAGGCACTCAAAGCGCATCAAAAGCCCGTATGATGGTTGAACCTTTGCTGCGTAACCATAAAAAAGCGGAACAGATCACCAAAAAGATCGGTACAATCACTACGCTGGAAGCTGCGGCTTCTGTACTGGGTGGAAAACAAATTGAAACAGCAGACAGCGTTCGTCTTTCTGGTGTTCCTCCTTCCCCACTGGTGAGTTCTGAACCAAAAGTGCTTGGTGCAGCATTCAATCCTGCCAACAGAGGTAAAGTGGTAACCCAGGCGATTGAAGGAAACAGCGGAGTATATATATTGAGGGTGAACAATGTGGCTGCTACTGCTGTGGCTGACGCCAATGTAGCAGAGCAACGCAAACAGCGTTATGAGCAGGTAAAAATGAGGGGTTCCGGTTTTGCACAGGCCCTGATAGAATCAGCTGATATTAAAGACAACCGCAGTAAGTTCTATTGATATAAAACCAATTGCAAGATATATCGACGGCCACGCATTGCGTGGCCGTTTGTTTTTAAACAATCACTGTCTGCGGGTGTTATCTTTGCATAAGAAACAAGCTCATGGAAGATCCTATCATCAATAAAGTAGCCGAAAGCGGCTTGATAACCGTTGATCCTGCCAACTTCCTGCCCCAGGGAGAAACGGCCGTGTTTGACCTGAAGGACTATTTATTCATGGGATTAATACTGAAAGAAAAAGACTTCCGCGAAGCCCTGAAAAACCTGGATTGGGGACAATACCGGGATAAGAATGTCGCGCTTACCTGCTCAGCCGATGCAATTATTCCGGCATGGGCTTATATGCTGGTAGCTGCTTACATGCAGCCCATCGCCAAAGAAATAGTAATGGGCGACGAAAAGGAACTGCAAAGACAGCTTTTTCTTAAAAACATCGCAACGATCAAACCAGAAGAGTTTACCGACAAAAGAGTTGTTATAAAAGGTTGCGGAGATACACCTATCGGCGAGTATGTATATATGGAAATCACAAAACTTCTCCGGCCGGTTGTGAAAAGCATTATGTACGGAGAGCCCTGCAGCACAGTGCCGGTATTTAAAAAGAGTGTTGCTCGCAATGACGGCTAGAACCAGCCCCTTCTCTTAAACATCCATATCATCCACACAGGGATCAACAGCATTAAACAGACAGCGATCCAGAACCCATGTGGATTAAGGGCATCAGGAAAATCAAAGTTCATTCCGAATATACCACCGATTACTGTTGCCGGCGCCAGCAGGCAGGTAACAATAGCCATTACTTTCATCACTTCATTCAGGCGAAGATTAACGTTGCTCACATAAAGGTCCTGCATGCTCACCATGATATCGCGATAGTTCTCAGCCAGGTCAATTGCCTGTACGATGTGATCATAAATGTCTTTGTAATACTTGGTGTTCCGGTCATCCAGCAAATCACTTTCACTGCGGATGATGCCGCCAACCAGGTCGCGTACCGGCACGGTGTTTCTTTTCAAAACGATCAGCTCTTTTCTCAACTGATTGATCTTGGCCAGTGACTTTTTATCGCTCCTGCGGATCACTTCTTCTTCGAGGGATTCAATCCTGTCACCGAGCTTTTCCATTACGAGATAATAATTATCCACGATAAGATCAAGCATGCTATAACACAGATAATCAGCACTGCGTTGTCTTGCTTTGCTGGTAGACATTCTTAACCGGTCCCTTAGCGGATTGAACACATCGCGGCTGGCATCTTCCTGGAAACTGACAACGAAATTTTTTCCTAAAACAATACTGATCTGCTCCTGCTCCACGGTTTTCTTTTCATCGTTGTAGTAAAGCATATTCAGGAGGCAAAACAAAACGCCTTCCACCTCATCCATCTTTGGCCGTTGATTGATGCTCAGGATGTCTTCAATCAAAAGCGGGTGTATGCCAAACTGGTTCGACATGGCTTCTATATCGGCTTTGCGCAAGCCATCAATGTTAATCCAGGTAACACGGTTGCTTTCTTTATACAAAAAGGCGTCCTGTACGCAGGAGAGCTGCTTTTCTTCCAGGTTCAGTGCATCATAATTATAAATGAATACCCGTACCTCTTTGGCTTCTTCACGTTGGGGGATCACTGTTGGGTTCACAGAGAGGATCTCCTTTGTCCGCTGTGTTCCAAACAAAGCGGGCAAATAGAGGTAGCGAAGATATTTTTCCGGGTTCAACCTGACATTCATAAAAGAAAGTTAGCAAAAGATGTGCAAATAGGCATATTACCGGCAAATCAAAAAATTTTCTTAAAGGCAGGAACCAACTAAACTACAAGGGAAACCACCGGTCAAACTAGCAAATAAGTAATATGAAAAAGATATTCCTTTTAATGTTGCTGGCTACCGGGATAAGTTTTTATGCAGGAGCTCAAAGAGTGCAGGTGAGGCTTGATTTCCCCGTAAATGTTGCAGTTCGTCCTGCCTCGCCTGCCCCGTTCAGGGCAGCTGTTTGGATAGGCCCGGAATGGCGCTGGCAGTCTGGCCGGTATGTGGTTGTTCCTGGTTACTGGAGCCGCCCCCATCGCCATAGGACTGTTTGGGTGGATGGCTACTGGAAACATTCCCGCAGAGGTTATGTGTGGGTACCTGGCCGTTGGAGATAAGGCTTTTTTTCATTGTGTTTGTATATAGATAACGGCCCGCCATTATTGGCGGGCTTCTTTTTTGTGAAGGATTAACCACCTTCCTCATACAAATCAACCTGCG
>CBHEUU010000448.1:0-4505 GCA_965990355.1 uncultured Chitinophagaceae bacterium | reverse complement strand
GTTTGAGCCAGGAAGTTTACCCGCTGTGCCAAGACTGCCGCGCAATTTCAGTAAAGTAAGCGTTGGGAACTTTCCTTTGAAGAACTCTTCTTCGGATATGAGCCATGCTGCCGAGGCAGAAGGAAACATCCCCCACTTATTATTTTGTCCAAAGCGGGAAGAGCCGTCTCCTCTTAATACAGCAGAAAGCATATAACGGCTATCGTAATCATATACCAGCCTTCCATAGTAAGACAGTAAACCATGCGCCTGATAATCTGATCCGGAGCGCATGTTCTGAGAAGTAAAGCCTCTTACCACCTGTATCTGATCTGATACGCCAGCCCATCCTTCTGCACTTAACAATTTATATTGATTAAACTCTACATCCATGCCAGCCATCGCTGTCAAATTATGTTTGCTGAACACGTTGGTATAGCTTAAATAGTTTGAACTACGCAGGCTCATATTATTATCACTGAATGAATAAGAAGAGTTTCCTGCATTACCGTTTATTTCATTCGTTCGGTTCTGATCACGCCTGGAAGAGGTCATCAAATAAGAAGACTGTGAAGTCAGATTGAGGTGCTTGTTGAACTCAAAGCTCATGTTCAGGTTAAAGCTGAACTGTGTATTTAAATTCTGATCTAAATTTTTATCATAAGCACCCAGTAAATAATCCTTTGTGGCCTCACTTATATTGTATAAAGACGTTGGCATGGTGGTGGCAGATAAACCTACCGCCCCTCCACCGCCTCTGGCTCTTTCCGTTCTGGAATAGGCTATGATGGGATTGATCATGAGCTTTTGATTCAAAGCCCTGGACATCAGATTTAATCGCATGGAATAACGCTTGAACCCTGTAGCCTTGACAATACCTTCCTCATCATAATAACCGGTGCTGAAGCGATAGTTCATGCCTGCCATGCCTCCACTTAAGCTGAGATCAGCATTGTTAATACGCCCGACCTGATAAAAAATATCCTGCCAGTCGGTATTTGCATTAAAGGCTGGATTTAAACTATCAGTCAGCAAAAAAGGCATGCTTTGCATTTGTCCGTCAGTTAATCTTTTAGACGCGTACAAATCATTTAGCATTTCAATTTTCTGTCGGCGCTCCGTAGCCCCTAATGTAACATCTCTTAATTCCGGTCTTTGTGTAAAGCCTGTGTACAACGATACATTAACCCTGGGTGAAGAGTTTTGTCCTTTCTTGGTAGTAATAAGTATTACACCATTGGCAGCCCTTGATCCGTAAATGGCCGCTGCTGAGGCATCCCTTAAAACATCAATACTTTCAATGTCCTGCGGATTTATACCAGCTATAAAGTTCGTCCCAGTGCCTTGTCCGGGAGCATAGTTGTCCTGTGCAGGTTGTGGTATACCATCCACTACATACAGCGGTTGATTTGTTATAACATTTCCATCAAAATCCCTGCTTAATGTCGTTGTTCCCCTGACCTGAACAGTTGGAGAAGCCCCGGGATCACCAGTAGAATTTTGTACATTAACACCGGCGAGCCTTCCTTGCATCAGTTGATCAAAACTGGCCGCTGGCAAGTTCGCCAATTCCTTCCCGGATATGCTTGATAAAGCAGCTGTATTTTTTTTCTTGGAAATTTTTTGATAGCCGATCACTACTATTTCGTCCATACTGCTTTGCGTGACTTCCAATGATACATTAACAGTCGTACGATCTTGTATGGCCACTGCCTGCTTTGCATAGCCAATAATAGTGAATTCCAGTGTTCCCATGGCAGGTGCCTGAATACTATAAAGACCCTTTTCGTTGGTTTGGGTTGCCACTTTAGTACCCCGAAGTGTTACAGTAACTCCTTCTACAGGGTTACCTTTCTCATCTTTTACTGTACCTGAAACTGTTTGTGCATTGGATAAAACAGAATAAAATACAGCAATAAGAGATAGTAATAAACATCTCATAAGCATACATTAAAGATTATTAAATATAAAAGAGTATCCTGCCTACTGAAAGGCTCTTAAATAAAGTCATGATACAGAAAGAGATATTCCTTATCTGTACAGATAAACTAAATCGAAGATCATCCGCTCTTCTCTCACAACATTGTATATGTCAGATCGACATCAAACAGGATGCCCTGCCCCATCATAAAAAAGGGAAAAAGAGTAGACCACTGGCCGCTCAGTTGCCGCTTCATTTTGGGCTGATTGACAAATCCAATAAAGTTTTAAAAAGATGGCTGAAATAAAGGGAACCGGGGGAGATAGCGAGGTTTAATTTGCTTACTCATAGCGTTGTTTTAGCAGTTATTAATGGTAATTTCAATTATCCTGGGTGTAAAATATTCAGCAAGCAAACAGCACGTTAGTTGGAGGTTAATCGTTAGATGATCAGGATTAAAAAAATATCGCTTTGATACGAGATATATCAAAGCCTTCACTCTGGTAACAAAATCATACATTATTCTTTAATCCGGCAATGCGAATAGCAATGACCAACTTGTACAGACCAATAACTGTACCTATCATAAATAAAAGTAACCTGAATATTTAAGCCAATGTTCCTTGATTTTGGCCTTATGTGACCAGATATTAGCCACCTGCTGCAGACAAGTTCTTGAAGTCCTGTTTGATTCTAAGTACACTCAATTTCAATTCGCTTATTACTTATTAATATACTTATTATTTGTAGTTAACAGTAATTGAACTTATCAGTATCTCAACTGATCAGGACTACCCCAAGTGGGTTAAATACCTCAAAGATCATCAGTATAACTGGCCAAACTATCTGCAAAATGTGGAACTCAATATTGTAAAGGATCTAAGCATTTCCACTTTCCCTACCTATATAGTATTGAATAAAGAAGGAAAGATTGTCACAATGGTCAACTCCTTTAGCAACATTGAAGCTAGATTTCTGACGGCAAATTAACGCCGATTGAAGCTTCCCGTCAGCGCGCATCAGTTACTATCTCATCGATGGACCGCATGTAGGCATAGTGCAAACAAACTGACATCCAATTTACTCCGACCTATTTCTTCGACCATTATCAATTACCAGAGGGGTATGAAATTCAGGACTTGAAAGGATTTCTTTAAAATATTCTTTGCGCAAAGAAGGTCAATTCCCGTACCTTAATCCAGGAAGATTTACTAATATTAATTTTATAACTATGACAAACTTATCAGGCCGGATCTTATCCAGGGATCAAATGAAACAAATTAAAGGTGGTCAATTCCCACCTCACTTATCTTATTCTTTTACAATACAGTACAGATAGCATTTCAACCCTTATTGCTGGTCATTTTGGTGTAGGGACGCTTAGTTTATCTGTTTTACAGTAAATAAATAATAAAAAATCTGTTTTAGTGGACGCCTTATCAGTTTTACAATTTTTATCTAATTCACCATTTTATCTATTTTACAGCTAAATTTGACAAAATTACTCGTTTTACAGTATAGATTATCTGTTTTACCGCAAATGACCCCGTATGCCCTTACAACCTGTTGGCAGCCAATGGCTGAAAGAACATTATAATTTATCACATCATAATCTGACACATTCATCCTATATAGGAAGCAATGCATCAGTAGAATTGACTTCAAAAGGTAATGTTGAACAGGTATATGGCCCTAAGTATAGAGTTTCATCGGATGATCCTTTAAGGCATATTGAGTTTTCATTAAAATATGATGACCTCAATCTTGATTTTCTAAAAGCAGTTTTTGAAAAAATCACACTACCTGAAATAGAAACTTTTATAGCATCGGCACCTGGAAGTAAATACGCGAGAAAAATGGGATTCTTATACGAATTCCTGACAGACAAACAAATCACTTTGTCAAGAGCCGTTGGAGGGAATTATACAGATTTATTGGAAGATGATAAATATGTAATAGGAAGGACAGTAAAAGATGCACGGTGGCGGATTAACAATAATCTTTTAGGTGTGCCAGGATTTTGCCCCACAGTTAGAAGAACAAAAGAATTGAATGACCTGCTTTCACAGAATATTCAGGATAAGATAAAAGATTTAAAGGAGAGCTATCCTCAGGAGATATTCAGCAGGGCAATCAATTATTTATATAAAAAAGAAACAAAATCTTCTTACGAAATCGAAAAAGAACGACCGTCACCGGATAGAATGGAAAAATTCGTTGCGTTGCTTTTAAAGGCAGGCACGGAAACCAGTGAGGAAATGCTGGATAAGAAACGATTGGTCCAATTGCAAAACGTAATAGTCGATCCCCGATTTGCTGCAACAGATTTCCGGGATTTTCAAAACTATGTTGGGGAATCACTTCCTAATTACCAGGAAAGTATTCATTACATATGTCCACCGCCGGCAATACTCTCCTCACTGATGACGGGATTGCGTGAAGCAACAATTAAAACACAAGGTATATACCCGGAAATACGGGCGGCGCTGATCGCCTTTGGGTTTGTATTCATCCATCCTTTTGAAGATGGAAATGGCAGGTTGCACCGTTTTCTAATACATGATATACTGGTGCATGATGGAATTGTTCCGCCGGGGTTGATTAT
>CBHEUU010000447.1:0-4535 GCA_965990355.1 uncultured Chitinophagaceae bacterium | reverse complement strand
ACCCAGTCCCTCACCTTTGCTGGCGCCACGGACCAGGCCGGCAATATCAACGATCTCGATCTGTGTAGGCACAATGCGGTTGGGCAGCACCAGTTCAGCCAGCTTGTTCAGGCGTTTATCCGGCACATCCACCAATCCCACGTTGGGATCGATAGTGCAAAAGCGGTAGTTGCTGGCCTGCGCTTTAGCGCTATTGCTCACTGCATTAAATAAAGTTGATTTTCCTACATTGGGCAATCCGACGATTCCTGCTTGTAAAGCCATGAGAGATGTTTTCAGTTTAGGGGCGCAAAGATAGGGCAAAAATGCCGGATGACACGGGGGAGGGATATGAGATTTGGGATGTGGGATCTGGGATACTTAATTAGAAGATATCAACTTTACTGTACATCCCAAATCCCATATCTCACATCGACCTAAACACCAAATAAATAACAAGTTTATACTATCTTGAGCCTCTAACAATCAACTGAAAACATCCCTCCATGGCTCTTAGCAGGATCTGGTCAGCATTCATTATTGTCGCTATATTGGTTGCCGGTTTCCGGTTCGCTTTTCAGCCTGGGCAGGAGAAGATATTCAGTCAGCTGGTAACCGGAAAGAACACTGATACGGCTTATGCACGGACAGTGGATTCTGCGGCTTTGCCGGCTTATGTAGTGCGCCAGTTGCAACAGGATAAAACGGCTATCTGGGGTAATGACCGGGTAGCGAAAACCGGTGAAGGAAAGTATCGTGTGTTCAGGCTTCTTCCATCGAATGGCATTATTGATACCTGTAAAGGTGCGGTTGAAATTTGTATCGGGTTGATTGGCATCATGGCCCTGTTCATGGGTTTTATGAGCATTGCTGAAAAAGCAGGCGGGATCCGGTTTATGTCGAGGGTGATCGGGCCTTTCTTCTCAAAAATATTTCCGGATGTGCCACGAAACCATCCGGCCATGGGGCATATGATGATGAATTTTTCGGCCAATCTTTTAGGGCTTGATAATGCGGCCACGCCATTTGGTATAAAGGCGATGGAGAGCTTGCAGGAACTGAACCCAGAGAAAGAGAAAGCTTCGAATGCACAGATCATGTTTCTCTGTCTTCATGCATCAGGACTTACCCTGATACCTGTAAGTATTATAGCAGTAAGGGCTTCACTTAAAAACCCCGCTGCCAATCCCACCGATATCTTTGTTCCCTGTATGATCGCCACTTTTGTGGCTACGATGGCGGCTATGTTCATTGTATCCTTTAAACAGCGGATAAATATCTTTCAAAAGACAATCATCATTTGGGTATTGGGTATTTCTGCTGTGATCGCACTGCTTGTTTTATATCTTGTATCACTGAGTGCAGAAGGATTGCAGGGTTTTTCAGGTGCATTGAGCAATGGGATCATTCTTACCATTTTTATAGCGATAGTGTTGGGAGGTCTTTATAAAAAGATCAACATCTTCGACGCATTTGTGGAAGGAGCCAAGGGCGGTTTTGAAGTGGCTGTCCGTATCATTCCTTACCTGGTAGGTATGCTTGTAGCAATAAGCCTGCTTCGCAACAGCGGAACGTTTGATGTGATCATCAATGGTTTCAAATCACTGTTTGCTGCGTTGGGTACCGACACGCGTTTTGTGGATGGTTTACCAACAGCTCTTATTAAACCACTGAGCGGAAGCGGGGCCAGGGGCATGATGATTGATACAATGAATGCTTATGGTGCAGATTCTTTTGCAGGCAGGTTGTCGGCCATTTTGCAGGGATCTTCTGATACTACTTTTTATGTGATCGCAGTTTACTTTGGTGCGGTTGGCATAAAAAATACCCGTTACTCCATCGGCGCTATGCTGCTCGCCGACCTGGTAGGCATCATCACAGCAATAGGTCTTTGTTATCTCTTCTTCGGGAATGCCGCATAAAAAAGCTGCTCCCGAAGGAACAGCTTTAAAAAAGAACCCACTCGTTGACTACAAATTATATATTAGGCTGATAGCACGTTTGCGCGAATCGGTGGACGTACTAATTGTGCTATACCCTCTTGCAATAATGGTTAATACCCTTTGGTTAGCTGTTATAGACGCTGCACTGGGATAAGTGGCAAGATTTGTTGCACTGCCTGCTGAACGTATAGCCCATGTGCTTGAAGCATTGTTGGTAGGGAGTATGAATGAAGCGCTAACTCCCTTGTATGGAACATCACTTGCTACTTTCACAGTGCCGATATAGAGATCTGCTGAAGCAAGGTCTGGTATAAGATTAACGAATTTGTATTTCACAAAACCTGAATCCGGTGCAGTCAGTGAATCAACCACAAGTACAGAAGTAGTGTTGGCAGAGGTATCCGTGAAATATAACGAGTATTTCCTGCCTGCTTCATACGTATAAGTAGATGTGGCTAACGGCACTGAATCATTGGCCGTATTAGCAAATGGGATTGAAACGGAAATCTTGTTTTCCTTAGCTGGTATCGAAAGGTAGTCAGGAGTACTTCCGCCACCGGTATTCAACCCTCCACCCGGAAAAGGTGTGGGATTGCCTGTAGCGGTATAAGAAAGTATACTACTAACCCTTTGATCATTTAGTTTAATCTGAATTCCGGGATTGGCCTGGTAAGGAGAAGCAAAAACGACCTTCACCTGCGACTGATCTGCATCTAGATAAGAAAACTGGCTTGTGGTGAGTTCATTTTTATCACAACTGGCCAGGAGGACAGTTGTCCCAATAGCCAGCAATATTTTTCCGGATCTGTATATTGACATAATCTGAATTTTAATTATTAAGTAATTAAGGTTGACTGAACCACATTTCTTTTACATGATAGTTGGGTGCTGTTGCACCGATCCTTTCCAGCTCAGGGAAATTCCACACGTATTCAGAGTTATATCTTGGCCGTATCCTGGAAGCGAGTTTACCGTTATTAGCAACAGGCAGGCCTGCCGGGATAATGAAACCACGGTAAACAGGCGTATTTGTTGCAGGGTCATTATCGGTGTAATGGAACCTTCTCATATCAACCCAGGTTTCAAAAAAGCCCCATCCCCAAAGTGCAATATATTTCTGCAGCATAATATGCGTGAGGTTCAGTGCTGCCGCGCTTTGCGCCACATTGGCACTGACCAGATAAGCGCTGCGTTGTGCAGAGGAAATAGGACTAACATTATACAAAGGCACATTGCTTCTTGGATAAGCCCCCCTGTTGATGAAATCAAAATGCCCGTTGATGCCATTAATATAGGCTGTGTATGCATCAGCCGGCGCTCCCTTACGGTAAGCGGCTTCAGCCTTTGTGAATTGCAATTGCGAATAGGTGATCACAGGAGATACTACTTTATCCCTGAACAGGTATTTACCTCTTGAAGGATCAAACCTGTTGGCACTGGGATTCGCATACAGTGAATCGCCAAATGGTGCTGCAGTACGGGTATTACCAGTATTCGGTTCTCCAATGCCTGGCTCCAGTCCCCGGTATCCTCCGTTTCCGTTTGTAGTGTCATTTGAGGTAGACAGCATGTGTTTGATGCGGGGATCTCTATTTTCATAAGTCTGAGCGCCAGCCAAGGCTGTACCATCCAGCAACCCCACAATCATTTTTGTTTGACGGAAAGTACTCAGGTTGTCGCGATAAGGTCCGAAGAAATTACTGTCATCATTCTTAGATGCATCAAAGGGTATAATAAAGTCGTCGCTAGTGCTGGTGAATGACCTGTCTGCATAGTAAATAACTGAATCTGCATAAGAGCTGTTATATCCCGCCTTATTGGTAAGACGGTGAAAATTGATGGCCAGTATACCATTCACAAGTCTGATCCATTTATCACGATCACCGCTATAAACAAAATCACCTTTGCTCAACAGACTATTGCCCGGGTTAAGATCTGTACGGCCCAGGTTGGTCAAAGCCAGTCGGCACAGGGAATCAACACCCCTGTATACTACGTCCTGTGGATCATATTTGAAAACAGAAGTGTTTTCTTTAAATGCTTCATTATAAATAATATCACCGTATTCGTCGGTAGTCATCTGGAACATTAATGCCTTCAATGCGTATGCTGCTCCCACGTAATCCCATTGTCCTTTTTCAAGGCCCCGGTCAATAATATAGTTAAGATTGGCGCCGAGGCCGAAATAACATTGCCTCCATATATCACCGCCTACATCAGTAGCTGTAGGATATCCTTGAAAACCGTGATTATCCCAGGTACTACCTGCTGCTGCAGCAGTAGACTGGGCAAAATTCTGGATGTATTTCGAGACATAACGCGCGTCGTATTGCGTACCCCGCGGGATCGCAGACAGCATGGCAGGGAATACAGATGAAGCATCCGGCTGCTGCGGCGTATCAGGGTCTGAGTTGATATCGAGATATTTCTTACAGCCAGGCAGGACGATGATGGCTAAAAGAAATGGTAATAATATTTTTTTCATACTTAGTTTTTTAGAATTGAATTGAACAGCCAAAATTGAATCCTCTGGGTGTGCTGAGTGAACCGAAATCGATACCAGCGCCACCAAATCCTCTGTTGCTTGCGGTATTGGCATTTACACTTGGATCA
>CBHEUU010000446.1:0-4538 GCA_965990355.1 uncultured Chitinophagaceae bacterium | reverse complement strand
TCACGGCCATTCTTATTTTCCGGAGAAAAAATATCCTTGTAGTCGGGGAACAGGCTATAGGTATTGGCATCGATAACTTCCCTGTCCTTTGCTGCTGCATTTGTCCAATCTTTTTGCGTCAGATAAACTTTGGCCAAAATGGATTTTACAGCGCCGATCGTTGCCCGGCCCACTTCGCCGGCAGCAGTATATTTTACAGGTAACGCGGCGGCTTCGGCATCTTTCAGGTCCTGCACTATCTGTTTATATACATCAGCTGCGGAAGTACGGGCTAAAGCTACATTCACTACATCGCTGGTTGGCGTAATCACCAAAGGAATATCTCCAAAAGCTCTTACCAGGTTGAAGTAAGTTAGTGCACGCAGGAACTTGGCTTCTCCGATAATCTGATTTTTTTGCGCATCAGGCATTGTAATCTTCGGTACATTAATAATAACGCGGTTAGCTCTGTCTATCAGTAGATAACTATTTGTATAAAGCCCATCAAAATAGGTATTAGCAGAAGTATACGAGTTTTTTTCCAGTTCCAACCCATAGGCACCACCATCATCCCGCAGCGTCATTTCCTCTGCATTCAGGTCAGACAAAAAAATCCAACTTATGTCATAAATGCTCCGCAACCTGTCGTAAACACCATTTACTGCTATCACTGCATCAGCAGCTGATTTAAAGGAATTTTCTTCCCCAAGGAAAGAGTAAGGTGTTTCCTGCAGTTGTTTGTTACATCCGAGGGATGCCAATACAGCAACAAAGTAACAGGAAAGCCAATTTTTTTTATTCTTAAATGCTGTCAATATTTTCATTGTTAATCTATTTAGTTATGATTGATCAGAAGGATACCGTTGAACCCAGAAGGAAAGTGCGTGCCGGTGGATAGTTGAAATTATCAAGACCATAAACAGTATTGCTGTTGCCGCTTGCATTCACTTCAGGATCGTAACCACGGTAGCTGGTTAAAGTAGCCAGGTTCTGTACGCTTACATATACCCTTACTTTTTTAATCACCTTGCCGGAAACGGGCAGCTGATACCCCAGGTTGATATTTTTGACCCGCAAAAAAGATCCGTCTTCTATATAATAATCCAACATGGCGGGTAAGCGCCATTGCCTGATAGATGCCCTTACATTACTTGGATTAGTAGAGGTCCAGTGGTCGGTAACATTTATCTTCAGGGAATTGGAGCCGGGATCAGATGTCTCCAAAAATGTCCTGGGAATATTGTATATCTTATTACCCTGAACGCCCTGTAAAAACACTGAAAAATCAAAGCCTTTAAACGTCAGGGTGTTGGTAAGCCCGAAAATGAGCTTTGGCAGACCGCTGCCTATTATCTTACGGTCGTCTGATTCATTATATACACCATCACCATTAACATCTTTGAATCTGTAGGCGCCGGGCAGGGCGCCAGTGATCGCCAGCTTACCGGCTGCATCAATTTCTTCCTTTGTTTGCCATATCCCGTCAAACACATTGCCATAAAATGATCCGACAGGCTGGCCAACCTGTATAATAGTTTGCCCGGAGAAGAAGTGGTCAACTCCATTAGCCAGGGAGGTAACTTTATTCCTGTTGAACGAGATATTACCGGATGTTGTCCAATTAAAACCTTTACCTTGATTTTGAATGTTGACAGAGTTAAAGCTAAATTCTACACCCCGGTTTTCTACAGCACCTACGTTGCGCAGTACAGTAGTAGAGCCGGTAGTCACCGGCAATTCCACGCTCAACAAAAGGTCACTTGTTTTTTTGATGTAATAGTCTGCAGTGATATTTAAGCGGTTATTAAAAAGTCCCAGATCAACCCCCACATCAAACTGCGCTGTTTTCTCCCATTTGAGATCAGGGTTTTCAATACGCTCTATCTGATTGGTAAGTACCTCCACATCGTTGAACACCGTACGGTCTGACACATAGCGTGACAAAGAGTTGTAGAGACCGATTCCATCATTGCCTGTTATGCCGTAGCTGACCCTCAGCTTTAAGTCATTTATAAATTTGCTTTGTTGCAGAAAATCTTCTTCGGATATCCGCCATGCGAAAGCTCCTGAAGGAAAGAAGCCGTATTTGTTGTTTTTACCGAAGCGGGAAGAACCGTCTGTGCGGGCAGTAGCCGTAAACAGGTACCTGTCTTTAAACCGATAATTTACCCTGGCCAGATAGGAGATCAATCCCCATTTCTCCAGGTTGCTTCTATTGGCGATCATCTTATCGCCAATGCCAAGGTTATTGGCTCCAAGAGAATAATTGGGGAATGATTCGGCTTCCTGGTATGTGCGGTTCTCCTGGTTAGTTTGAAAGGTAATGCCGGCTAATAGATCGAATGCGTTATTTGCATTTATTTGCCTGTTATAAGTGATGGTGTTCTCATTCAATAAATTTATATTGTTGGAGGTCCCAATGCTGCCGTAACCATTACGGTCACTTGCTATTAATGTTTGAGGAGTATAAAATACGTTACGCCGTGCGTTAATCACATCGGCACCAAAACTTACCCGGGCCACCAGTCCGGGAATAATATCAAACTGGCCAAATAAATTACCCAGCACCCTATCGCTGTTCAATGTATTGGTGGAGGTTCTCAAAACAGCTACAGGATTGGCTATAGCGGTAAAACCGGAGCCAGGGCCAACATTCAAGAGCTGCCAGTTACCGCTGGCATCATAAACAGGGCTTGCCGGTGATGCAGTCAGGGCACCTCCAATGGGACTGCTGGTATAACCAGCTTCATTAACGCCATTGTTTATGGTACGCGAAACAGTAAGATTACTGCCAATTTTTATGCGGTCTGATAGCTGCGCATCGAGGTTGAATCGCGCAGCATAGCGTTTGAAGTTGTTTGTAATAACGATCCCATTCTGATCAAAATAATTTGCGCTAACCAGGTAACGGGCTTTTGCAGTACCGCCAGTGATGGATAACTGGTGATTTTGCATAACGGCTGTCCTGAATATCTCCCTCTGCCAATCGGTGCCTTCTCCGTATTCGACGATAGGCTTCGGGTAAGGACCGGCAGGATTTCCATAACGAATGGCAAAACCAAGATTGGCCAATTGTTCATTTTTCATGTTCAAATGATCCATGGCATTGCCCAACTCCAGCATTTTGGTTACCGTTTGTATGCCAACATAGGTTTCATAATCCACAGCTGTCTGGCCGGCTTTACCGCGGCGCGTAGTTATTATAACAACGCCATTGGCGCCGCGGGAACCATATATTGCCGTTGCTGAAGCATCCTTTAAAATCTCGATGGATTCAATATCATTGGGGTTTATAGTAGATAGAGGGTTGGCATAAGGTGCTCCGCCATTAGCTGCGCCGGTTGGTGAGGCCGGAATGCTCAGGGGATAACCATCAACTACGTATAGCGGATCATTACTTCCTGATATGGAATTACCACCTCTGACCCGAATGGTAATACCGCCTCCAGGTGAGTTGGAAGCCTGTGTGATCTGCACACCAGACACCTTGCCTTGCAAAGCCTGATTAAAGGAGTTTACAGGCTGCGACTTAACCTCCTTGGCGTTTATGGAAGACACCGCGCCTGTAACGTCCTTACGCCTTTGCGTTCCATAGCCGATCACAACAATATCATTCAATTGCCCGACAGCAGGAACAAGAGTGATATTCACCATGGCTTTTTCTGAAACATCCACTTCCTGTGTTTGAAACCCGACAGAAGAAATGATCAAAACGGCCTGTCCTTCGGGTACATTGATGGCAAAAACACCCTGGTCGTCGGTCTTTGTTCCCTGATTAGTTCCTTTTACTACAATGGAAGCCCCAGCTACAGGCTGGCCTTCCCCATTCATTACTTTCCCGGTTATGGAACGTTGAACAGGTATTCTTTTTTGCACAGGGTCCAATAATGCAGCAAGCTTCTCGGCCTTCTTTTTTACAACAATCAGCTTGGAAATAATAGTGTAGCTTAATGGCTGTTCCTTAAAACAAAGATCCAGCACTTTTTCTACCGGAGCGTCGCTGATGGTGATCGTAATAGGTTTAGCTGTCTGCAAAAGCTCTTTTGTAGCAATAAATGTGTAGCCGGATTGTCTTTCAATCTCTGCAAAGACTTTTTCCAGGGACGCGTTTTTCTCAGTAAGGCTGATGTTTTGAGCATGCCCATTGGCCGAGACATTCAGAAAGGCAGCAAGCAAAAAAACGGCTGTTAATTTCATTATTAACAAAAATTTTCCAACTCCCTCCTGCATGAGGGGGTTGCGGCAAGCAATCAAATGCATAGTTTTGTTCAGAATTTAAGGTTAAACAATAAGAGACTCCACGGTTTTGAATTGATTAACCTGATTTACTTACCGGAAGTATTCCAACTACTTCCGGTTTTCTTTTAGGTTAATCTTATCTTCTACCTCTGCTGATTGTTTTCAACCAATAGCTAAGAGAATATAAAAAAACTGAAAACAAGGTTATCACAAAGCTCCAGGATAAGGTGGCTATTGCAACTGGAAGAGAACTTTTATCTTTTACTGCATCACAATGATTCTTTTCCCTTCAATTTTAATCTTTATATCACCAGAAATTT
>CBHEUU010000445.1:0-4542 GCA_965990355.1 uncultured Chitinophagaceae bacterium | reverse complement strand
TATATATCCAGGCATTTTCTAAGGTCTTCAGGGTGCACCCCTTCGGCCCATCCGTTGCCCAGTTCCTGTTCTATTGTCCGGCCTGTAAATGTAAGCCATGTGTTATTGAAGTAAGTGCAAAGCTTGTCGGTCCCTGAACGCCATATCATAACCGGCGAATTATCCGCCATATTTCTGAACAAGGCTTCCCTTTCCGCAATTATCCGTTTTGCCTCCACCCGGTCGGTGATATCCGTAACAAAAGCCACAGCCAGTTTTTCATTATCCAATTCATAATGACCCAAACTGATTTCAACAGGGAAAACATTATTATTTTTTTTCCGGGCATATAACTCTATTCCCAAACCCATCGGACGGGTTTTAGGTCTTTCAAAAAATTCTCTCCGGTGCTGGATATGTTTAGAGCGAAGGTCCTGTGGAATCAGATCTTCGATTGGCTTGCCGATCAATTCATGAGGATTATAACCAAAAAGTTTCTCTGCGCAAGGGTTGGACAATTCGATAATCCCTTTGGCATTAACGACCAGAATGCTAATAGTAGCGCATTCGAACAGAACCCGAAACCCTGCTTTGCTTTCCAGGGAGGTTTGTGCCTGTTCTACCATAAAAAGAAATTACTCCAATATACAAAAAAAAGGAACCCGATATTCTTTTGTAGATAATTTCCAATCCCAGTAAAAGGAGATCTGGTCCTTACCTATGGCGGTAATGCCACTCAGTTTATGGTACTCGTAACTGACTTTACAGGAAAAGAGGTGGTGAGCAGGCAGAAATTCAGCAATAAGGTTACTATTGATATGTCAAAGCGTTCAGCAGGCCCTTATGTGATCAAGATCTATCATCTGGTGAATAAAGAGCAATTATAAAAGCTGGTGATGAAGTATTGATCCAGCTTGCCTACGGGATCACTTATATTTCATTAGGTCGCTGATGACTCGATTAAAGTTACTAACCGGCAAACGGAATGCAATATGCTCTGTGGTCCACCATTATTATTAGCTATATTTATCATGCGACATTAGGTTACTAAGATTATCACAGGTTAGTACCAACACAACTGAATTGTTTTTTTAGCTTCTAATAAAGACGTATTAATAACTGTTCGCTTAAACCACTTGACTTAGTGCTATTGCTGTAGTAAGAAACAAACTACGTTCTATCGATGAAGAAACTCTTTATCATAACAATTTTCTTCTTTCAAACCGGCCATTACTTTGATATACAGGCACAGCAAATTAATATCCATATATATAATATTGAGGACGGGCTTGTAAATAATGATATACTTAATATCTATGAAGATAGCCGGGGATTTATCTGGCTATGCACCCGTGGTGGCCTGAGCCGTTATGATGGCAGCCGCTTTACGAACTATACTACAGAGAATGGTCTCACGCACGACATGATTAATGATATTATTGAAATAGCGCCACAGGAATTTATTGTTGCACAAAACTCTGATGGCCCCCGGTTATTGAAAAATAACAGGATCGAATCTTTGATACCAGTCAGTAAAATAACACTGAATAAATTTTATAAGGTTAATAATACCCGTCTGCTGTCAGTTACCGATCACAATGGAATAGTGGAATGGGACAAAGGTAATTTCAGGCCGCTGAATCCCCGGTATAAGGGAAGCATAAACTTAATGACGCCGCTAAACGATTCGATCTGGCTACTTCTTAATTTGCCTAATTTTATCCAGCTGACTACTTCGTCTTTGAAGGAATGGTCCCCCGCTACCGTGACGACTGCTATTGCTACTTTTACCGATTCACGTCACCGCACATGGGTAGGCACTGCAAATGGGCTAAGATTGCTTAACCCTGAAATAAAAAAAGGGGACTCAATAGCTTTTCTTCCGCTCCCCGCCGCATTTGATCTGCCCGTGCTCCGGCAGGCATATATATCGGATATAATGGAAGATAGCCAGGGCAATTACTGGATAGGTACCATCAACGGGCTTATAAAAATTGAACCAGGTGGGAAGTCAGCAATATATACTCAGCAGGATGGCCTGCCTGCCTCCTTTATAACCTGTATAAAAGAAGACCGGCAAAAAAACCTCTGGATAGGCACTACCATGGGCCTGGCAAAAATGCCGATCTATGACCAGATAACCACATTTACACCCAATCTTGGATTGGCATACGACGGTTCCATTGCTGCATCGCCTGTAACAGCAACGGTACTAAAATTATTCAATGGAAAAAACACATGGCAATTGGATATCGCAACCGGTGATCTCTCAGGTACTACATCGATAAATACTTCAGGCTACTCGCTATTTAAGGTTAATAAAGAACAACTTCTTATTATAAACGAAGGAAAGGCTACCGTTTATCATGCAGGGAAAAAGGATGCGGAAGTTGTTAACTGGCCGGATAAAGCATTCAACTCCATTATGAGGACAGAGTCAAATATTTTTCTGGCTGCATCTGCCAACAAAATATATACTGTTGTAAATGGTCATTCTACTGAAAAGCTTTCAACTGCTGCTTATGGCCCCGTTTTTAGAATGGTGGCTGTTAAAAACAAAACGCTATGGGGCGCAACCTGGGAAAACGGGCTTTTAAAAATAAACATCCGTAATGTAAATGATTCTCTTCAGTTGCACATAGCTGATACATTTGTTCATCGCCTGCCGGATAAACATATAAGAGCTGTATACGCCGACCGGGAAAATGAGGTTTGGATAGGCACAAGGTATAAAGGCATAATACGATTGCGTGAATTGCCTGATGGGAAGCACGAAATACAGCAATATGGAACAGTACAGGGACTTTCGTCTGATTTTGTGCTGAGCATCAACCGGGATGCAAAAGGAAATATATGGGTGGGGACCATGCAGGGGCTTGACAAACTGATACCATCAGAAAATGGATACAGGGTATTTAATTTTGGAAAACTGAATAAGTTTTTTTCAAGGGTTCGCGATATAATTTTGCTTGATGATAATTCGATGCTTACAGTAGAGAATCCTTACCTGACTCTTATGAGAGATACACAGCGTGATACCCTGCCTGCTCTGCCCGTATATATTACCAAAATATCCGGCTCAATCGCCGATAGTTCATTCACTTTATATGCAGGCAATCTCCGGCTACCCTACAACAAGGCAAATATTTATTTTGAATTCAGCGCCCCACAGTTTATCAACGAAGATTTTACAAAATACAGTTACCGCTTATCGGGCAGCGGAGATACAGCCTGGCGCATTTCAGGTAAATCGCACAGCGTTTATTTTGCAAGTCTGCGGCCCGGGCATTATAGATTTGAAGTAAGGGCTCTTGGATTTAATGGGGAATGGGGAATGCCTGCCGTTTATGATTTTATCGTAAACACGCCCTTTTGGCAAAAAGCCTGGTTCATTGGTTTAATGATCACACTTGTTGGCTTATTACTATATGCCTTATACCGCTACCGCATACAACAACTGGTAAGGCTTCAAAAAGTACGCAACCGTATTGCCACCGATTTGCATGATGAAATAGGATCGAACCTTACCAATATCAGCATACTTTCAAGCCTTGGTAAAAAGAAATTGTCCGAGCCGGAAAAAGTCAACGATTTTCTCAAACGCATTTCTGAAGAAGTAGCTGATTCTTCCCAGGCATTGGACGATATCATCTGGAGTGTAAATGCCAGCCATGATACCCTTGAAGAAACAGTGGCAAGGATGCGGCGTTACGCTGCTGAATTGTTTGATGCAGCCAATATTCGCTATGAGCTTTATCTGGATGCAGCATTTGAAGAAAAAAAACTGGACATGGAGCAGCGCCGGGACATCTACCTGCTTTACAAAGAAGCGGTGAATAATATTTCCAAACATGCGCAGGCTACGCAGGTAAGCATACAGATAGCAATACAACTCAACGAACTCTGGCTCACCATTAAAGATGATGGAAAGGGATTTGAGCCAAATAAAGAAACCGGCAGGCATGGGATAAAAGGGATGAAGGAACGAATACAAAAATGGAAAGGGGAAGTAGTAATTAAGTCAGCAGCAAACCAGGGTACATCCATACAGATAAGGCTACCGGTTTGAAACCTGGATTTATTTTATCCTCCAAAAAGAGGATGTTTAACAATTAATAAAAAAACTACTTTAGAAGCATTGGCAACACGGATTATCATATTTGAAGATAACGACCGGCTTCGGCAATCAATTGCCTACCTGTTGCAATCAGTACCGGATTATGAAGTAGTAGGAGATTATAATAATTGTACGGACGCGGCCAATATCACCAGGATCTATATGCCCGATGTAGTGCTGATGGATATAGATATGCCGGGTGAAACAGGCATAAAAGGCGTGAGCCTGGTAAAAGAAGCCCGCCCACAAACGGCTGTAGTCATGTACACTGTATTTGAAGATGCCGAAAAGTTATTTCAATGCCTGTGTGCCGGCGCTAACGGGTACCTGCTGAAGAAAACGGCCCCCGAAAAAATATTTGAAGCCATCAAAGAAGTAATGGAAGGCGGCGCTCCCATGAGTCCTTCCATAGCCAAAAAAGTAATAGAGAGTTTCCAGCCTGTTAA
>CBHEUU010000444.1:0-4556 GCA_965990355.1 uncultured Chitinophagaceae bacterium | reverse complement strand
CCCGCTTTGCCATAGAATCGGCCAAACCAGATTTTTCCACCGCTGCTGCAAAAAGGGAAAAATCGAACTGGTTTTTTAAGTAGTCTACAATTGTATTAACAGCAGTGGTACCTGGCGGTGGTTTTACCGTCATGTCCGGCTTACTGCAGGAAAGGATGGTAGTAAATGTGATCAGGTATAGAATATAAACAGGTTTCATTTTTTTCATTTTTTCGGCAGATCTATTGTCCCGGAGGAGTATAGATCTTCATTACACTGGTGAGATAAATATTCTTGTTGATAAATTCCACTGTACTGATAGTGGCAAACGAACGTTGCGCATATGGACCGGAAGCTACCTGCCTGATGAGGTTGGGCAACAAGAAACCCCGGGGATGCGATCCCCCTCCCCAACGTATTTTTATACGTCCTTCATCACTTTCATTGGAAAATGAAACCATAGTTCCATTAGCTGGAGAAAGCGAAGGCGGCCCTCCTCCAGGGGGAATAATATCCAGATGGATCCAGTTACGCGTAAATATTTTTCCTGTGGTATCAGATCCCGCAAACAGGGGAATTGAGTTATAGGATGCTACCTTTGGTTCTTGCGATCGCAACAATTGTTGTAAGGGGATCTTTCCATAGCCAGGAATAAGATCCATCCCCACCTGGGGTGCCTGGTTATTTTCCATAGTATAGGGGAATATCACATCATTTTTATACAACGTGTAATAAATATTCACCTCATCTTTAATAGCCGTGCCTGTAGCGTCTGTATAGCCAATGTAACTGGAACCTCCGGGATTAGCCTCTACAAACCCCCTGGCGCTCAGGTTATAAAAATTTACATACAGTAATGAATCTGCAAAAGCCATTTGCGGAAACTGCTCCTGCCGCAAATACATAGTAGTAGAAAGCGCATCCGGTATTATTTCCTTTTCTAAGAGATTCAGTGTATAAACTTCGCCCAGGGAAAGGTCCAGTACAGAATCAGCAATCAGTGTTTGCAACTGACGCGTGCTCTTCGGAAGATCAAAAAACGGAGTGGAGTTCTGAGGGCGTGTATAGAACACAAAGCGGTGTTTGCCCGAAGGCACTTGTGCCCATCCGGAGAGATCGAAACCATTAATGATGGGTGCTACTGGTATTTTCAGCGTTCCCGGAAATTCCCTGTTCCTATAGTCGGTTGATGCTGCATTGGAAGCAGGCCCTGCATACCGGCCCCTTGTATCCAGAAAATCGCCCACCATGATTCCGCCTGTGAGAATACCTGCGCCATCGTACTGAGGATCTATAACCATTATCAGAAAGGGTACAGGTTTTCCTTTGGTGGATAAATCATTTTCATAACTCAGTGTATTAAACACACGCAGATAGGCTGGATTTGTCACCGCATTGTATTCCGACTTTCTGCAACCATTCACCAGCATAAAGAGCAGGCAAAACACCGGAAAGAATGTTAGCAGATGCTTCTTACTCATATTATCAATCATTATTGGTTATGTTTAATCACAAACAGCCTGGGCTGTTCATTATCGTTATTATGCCCGATCAGTGCTACCGTATATACACCAGCTTCTCCCTTTGGTAATCCGTTCGGATAGAATGTTTCGGGCATATTGATAAAATTCCCGGCAGTAAGTGGAGTAACACCAAACAGCCTGTTTCCTGGTACCGATCCGGGTTGGGACTGATATACTTCAATGCTATTAGGTATGATGTTGATATAAGGGAAAGGCAATAATTTTTCATCAGGTGCCTGACCGGTCTTCAGATTGATAGTCGCTGCCGGATAGCCTGTTGAACCAGAAAGGCTCACGAGCGGTTGCCCATTTGCACCGGTAAAGCTGACGGCTTCAAACTCCGGGCAAAAGTTGAGAAACCGGGTCTGAATATTCATCGCATTTGTTCTAAGCGGATCATTAACCGAAGAAGAACCATCTGCGCCATCCGGGTTCGCAGAGGTATTAGCAATGCCACTCATATTGTTTTGGATAATAGTGGTTTCGGTACTGCCATTCTGTTGCGGATAAACCCAAATAGTGAAATTATCTCCGCCCTTAACCTGAAACTCCTTTTTTGTCAGCAACTTTCCTGCATCATCTTTTATTTCAAGTGTATGCTTTCCCCTGGCCAATACCTGGTAGTTACCGGCAGTTCCATAGGGTACGGATTCGTTGCCGTTTGAATCGAAACTTACATGAATATTGCTTTTGAGAATTGCATTGGCTACCTGCACACGGGCATATGTTACATTGGCTTCTGGCTGCAGGTCTGTAATAACTGTAAAGAGATTTAAGTTGAGACGTACAAACAGATCACCCGATTCAAACTTATCACTATTAAAAAAAGTTACCACAGTATATATTCCGCCAGGTTGAAAAACCCTCCTTTGAGTAAAATAGCTATTGGTCCCTGAAAGGGTAAAATCAGTAGAACTGGTAGTAGTTGCACCTTGCGGAGGGAAGGCGGGGTATTGTTCTGCGCTCCCATCCACCAGCACACGGAACTCATACGTTCCATAAGGTATTTCAACATATTGTGACCAGGAACCTCTCGCAATCCCGGAAGTAGCATTACCCACTTTGCTGCCATTAGCATAAGACAGGCTTAAAGTTTGCCCCGGTGCGTGATTCAGTCCTAACGTTGAAGAAAGATTTACTAAACGGATAAGAATGTTTTGCGGTGTTGATGGTTTTATTACAGGACGTGGTATTGGGGTAAATAAACCCTGATCCTGGATATTGTAATAATAATCCCAGGGGTGATTATAATTATCTTCTACCTGGGCTGTAGCAAGAGGACCACTTCCACCCGCACTATATAAACGGACCATCGCTTTTCCACTGGCATCCATAAATTCCTGGGGAATATAATAAGTGGTACCTGGCTTGCCCGTTGTCGGGAAATAAGGCGTTGGCAGCGGTTTCAGCTGCGGCGATCCGGTGATATCCGGAGCCTCCCAGTTTGTCAGTCTTGTATTGTTCACTTCAAGGTCACAACCTCCAACCAGAACAATCCTGGCTGTAGATGACTTAATATTATTTAATGGAATAGAAGGATCACGCCAGTCATCCACCTTTGTTTTGGAACAGGCCAGCGTTGATAATACTGTCCAAAGGAACAAAAGCATATAATGAGGTTTCATCATCTTTATTTTTATTTAGAAAACACGTTAAACGATAAGCCAAACATATACTCAGTGCCGCGTGTGTAACTTCTTCTTATGTAGCGGGCGCCATAAAATGTTCCACCGGTACCAGGATTGTTATAGCTCTCTTCAAAAGCAGGGTTCAGGATATTTTTTACATACCCTTTAAACAAAAGACGTTTGGTAATTCTCTGACTGAAAACAAAATCAAGTACCGGGGCTGGATTGCTGTATAAATCGGGTGTACCATCCATACTGATTTGTATCAGGCGTTCACCTACCATATTAAAATTGACAGTCAGATCTGTTCCAAGCCGGGGATGAACATAGTTGATATACGCATTTGCGGAATAAGGCGCCTGTTCAAATAAAGGAGAATTCTTGGGCGATTGCCTGTCGATAACACGGGCTGCTTCCAGGCGTTCTTTGGTTTTCAGTACATCGCTTTGTACGAGAGAAAGATTAGCTCCTACAAAAATATTTTTTAGCGGATCCCAGAACTGTCCCAGTTCCTTTACTAACTCCAGCTCCATACCCCATATTTGCCCGGTGTTGGGGTTGTTCTGATAAGCAATAGTAGGAAACTCCGGAAAGGTTGCACTGGTTCCCTTTGTGTTAAGTACAAATACTTTTTCCAGCTGATTATAGAGCTGCTTTTCAAAAAGAGAGATCGCAATTACTTCTCCTTTGTTAGGGAACCACTCCCATCGAAAATCAAAAGCCCTTGCGTTTTGATTCTGTAAGCGTGGATTGCCAACCACCAGCGCCTGTAAAAAAGGATCAAATTCAAACACGTTGGTCATTTCCCTTATCTCAGGCCTTGCCATTGTTGTGTTATAAGCCAACCGGAGATTCATGTTACCACTAATATTGTAGGTAAGATTGGCGGAATAGTAGGGCTTATAGTCTACTGAATATTTGGTTACAGGATTTACATAAACTGTATTGATATCACCCGCAGCAATAGATGGGTCAATAAAAATGCTTGAGGTATCGACTTTGCTTTGGATATCGGTTTTTTCAAACCGTACACCACCTGTAAGGCGTATATTCTTGTTTACCCGGAAATCCAGCATCGCATAAAGTGCATTGGTTTCATAAAAGCCTGTATAATTGTTGGGCGACTTCAGGTTATTATAAAGAAACCCACTTACAAGAGGAGCGCCTTCGCCAGTTTGAGGAGTCGTCAGTTTTACTCCAATATTATTATAGCTGACCAATTGATTCAAGTCTCCATTGACCTGGTATAAAGGATACTGCTTGTTGGTGGAGAAATTAGAACCAGGCAGGGATAAAACATATTCGGAAAAGCTGCGGTCGCGATACAGATAATTCACCCCTGCTTTAAACGATTGCTGCTGCTTGAAAACGGTAAAAGGAATAGTAAGATCTACCTTGTAGTTGTAATTGGTTTCCTTGAGATTTC
>CBHEUU010000443.1:0-4562 GCA_965990355.1 uncultured Chitinophagaceae bacterium | reverse complement strand
CCGCTTTGTCACACTTGATGAAAAAGAAAGAACGCTTAGCAGTGAAGACCTGATGATCTGCGATGCGAAGGAGGGCATGTGTATGGCCGGTGTTTTTGGCGGCTTGCATAGCGGCGTTACCAATGCAACAAAGAATATCTTTTTGGAAAGCGCCTGCTTTGATGCGGTTACCATCCGCAAAACATCATTCCGCCATGGATTGCGTACTGATGCAGCTACCCGTTTTGAAAAAGGAACGGATATTTCTGCAACAGTAAATGTGTTGAAAAGAGCAGCCAATCTTATTAAAGAGATCTGCGGAGGAGAGATCGCTTCAGAGATCGTGGACATTTACCCGGAAAAAAATGAAAAAGTACAGGTTGCCATCAAATATCATTACCTGAAAAAACTGAGCGGGAAAAATTATCACCCTGATGCGGTAAAGAATATCCTGATCAGCCTGGGTTTTGAAATAGCAAAAGAAGGAATTGATGAGCTGCGCGTGGCGGTGCCTTATCATAAACCCGATATCAGCCTGCCGGCCGACCTGGTGGAAGAAGTGCTGCGTATAGATGGTCTCGATAATGTGGTAATCCCTGATGCCATCACCATCACACCATCTACCGAAGAGAATTATGCCACTGAAGTGTATCGCGACAAAGCGGCCAACTATCTTACAGGTTTGGGATTTTATGAGATCATGACCAATTCCATCACCAATTCAGCTTATTTCAGTGAAGCAGAGCTGGAAGGATCGGTGAAAATGCTGAACAATCTCAGTGCTGAACTGAATATCCTTCGTCCTTTTATGCTGGAAACAGGATTGGAAGCCATCTCACACAATCTGAACCGCCGCAATTATGATCTCCGTTTTTTTGAATACGGAAAAACATATCATACAACAGGCAGTGGCAAGTACAGTGAACCGGAACATCTTTGTTTATATATAACCGGCAAGAACCAGGAAGACAGTTGGCGCGGAAAAGGAATGGATGCTGATTTTTATGTGCTGAAAGGAGCTGTGACCAACCTGTTGCAGTTGCTGGGCGTGAAAGAGGTAAGCTGGCAGCCATTGGACCATCCGAAATTTGAAGGTGGGCTGCAGGCAAGCACCAATGGACAGGTGATTGTGCAGGCAGGTGCGGTGCATAAAAAATCACTGGCCCGTTTTGATATCAAACAGCCGGTTTTCTTTGCAGACCTTAACTGGGATGTATTGTCGCGTATGGCAGCTGGTTACAAACCCGCATTCCAGGCTATTCCCAAATTCCCTTCGGTGCAGCGCGACCTGGCCATTGTAGTAGGCCGGCAGCTTACCTATGGCGAAGTGGAAAAAGCTGTTCAGAAAATAAAGCTGGGTAAACTGCAGCAACTGAAGTTGTTTGATATATTCGAAAGTGAAAAGCTGGGTAATGACAAGAAATCAATGGCAATCAGTTTTACTTTCCTGGATGAGGAAAAAACCCTGACAGATAAGGAGATTGATGGCTGGATGAATAAGATCATGACCACCCTTGAAAAAGAATTGCAGGCAGAGATAAGAAAATAACGGGCGTGGTTTTTGACAGCCTGGTTAGATTTTATTGAACTAAAAAGTTGATGGCTGAAATGTCTTCCGGTGAAGAACAAATAAAGCGCATTTATGATAAGCTGCAGCAACTGCTGAAGCAGCATGCTTCCCTGCAAAAGGAAAATCAATTGCTCAGGGAAGAGCTGGGATCGGCACAGAAGCAGATGGCCCAGTACCAGGAAACGGCAGAAGCATTAAAACAGCAGGTGTCCATTCTTCAACTGGGCAATGGGCAGATGGGCGAAGAGGATAAAAGGGAATTTGAAAAGAAGCTGAATACTTATATAAAAGAGATAGACCGTTGTATCGCGATGCTATCCGAGTAAGTATTCTAAACTCTCTTCACCAAATTAAGCCTCATTTCATCTCCACCTTGAAACAGTTCTAAGGTATAGCGGCCATAAGGCAGATCATTAAGGCCCTGCCAGGTAAATTCTTTTTCTGTGTCAACGTTTTTTTCCATTACGCTGCAAACACTACCGCTATCATCTTTGAGAACGCCCCTTAAGAGGTTTCCTTTGAGGGCTGTCAGTTCAAACTGGAGGGCATCAATAAATGTTGATGATTTAATTTTGGCGAACATGGGATTCTTAGTTTGGTTTTACATCACTAGGGACGAATAGGATTTGAATTTCTGGAACGGGTCCTTGCCTGTAAACAAACAAGGAAACTAATATAGATACTGTTTTTTAAAAATGCAATAGTATGGATCAATTAATTGCTGCCACTGTGGTGATTGGCGACCGGAACTACCGCATCAAGCTAGACCCTAAAGATGAGGAGGTTGTGCGCCGGACCGTCAAAATCATCAACGATAAGATCCTGGAATATAAAACCCATTTTGCCGGCAAGGACATGCAGGACTATATAGCTATGGTGCTGGTGTGGCTGGCTACGGAACAGAGCAGTACCGCTGCGGCTGATATTCAGCAGGAGGCATTGGCGGAGAAGCTGTCTACCCTCGAAAAATTATTGGACGCAAACGTGCAGGAATAATCTCCGGTAGCAGAAAATGCACGTTGAATTACGCCCTGTTTCAGTAATTCCCGGGAAAATAAATGGGACTGCACCCCGGCTCCAGGGCCTCTTTAGGCAATTTTATTACAACTTTCTTCTATCAGACGCCGTTCGCGCATATTCGCGTTCACTTTTGTATCTTCGCCCGTTACCTGTCATAAACAGGTGGCTGCTAACTTAATGTACCGCAGCATAAACCATATCAAACCGGATTATTTTAAACTACAAATTCATGGACTCAAATATCATATTCATTCTCATAGGCGCCGTTGCCCTGGTAGTGGGCATCATAGCGGGTAAGTTCATTTTTGCCAAGGACACATCGAAAAAAGTACAAGAAGCTGAACTACAATCCCAATCCCTGCTGAAAGAAGCCGAACTGAGAGGCGAGACACTGAAGAAAGAAAAGGAACTGGAAGCAAAGGAAAAACTCGTGCAACTGAAAGCCGCGCACGATAAAGAAGTGAACGACCGCAACCGCAAGATCAACGACAGCGAAAACCGGATCCGCCAGAAAGAACAAAGCATTAACCAGAAAGAGACTAATCTCGATAAACAGATCAAGGAAAACGAGGCCATCAAAGAAAACCTCAACCGCCAGATCGACCTGGTGAACATAAAACGCACTGAACTGGAAAAACACCAGGAAGAACATATCCGCCGCCTGGAAAAGATCGCCGGCCTCTCCGCCGACGAAGCAAAAAATCAACTGGTGGAAAGCCTGAAAAACGAGGCTCAGACACAGGCCCTGGCCATTCAACAGGAGATAATTGATGATGCTAAACAAAAGGCTAATAAAGAGGCCCGCAAGATCATTATCCAAACCATACAGCGTACAGCAGCTGAACAGGCCATCGAAAACTCTATTACTGTTTTCAACCTGGAAAGCGATGAAATAAAAGGCCAGATCATTGGCCGTGAAGGCCGGAATATCCGGGCCATTGAAGCTGCAACCGGGGTTGACCTGATCGTAGACGATACGCCTGAAGCAATTCTTTTGTCGAGCTTCGATCCGCTTCGCCGCGAAATTGCTCGCCTTAGCCTGCAGCGCCTCGTAACAGATGGCCGTATTCACCCCGCCCGTATTGAAGAAGTAGTAGAAAAAACTCGTAAGCAGATTGAAGACCAGGTAATGGAGATCGGGGAAAGAACCGTGATAGAGCTCGGCATCCATGGCCTGCATAAAGAACTGGTGAGAATGGTTGGCCGTATGCGCTTCCGCTCCTCTTATGGTCAGAACCTGCTGATGCACAGCCGGGAAACAGCCAATCTCTGTGCTACTATGGCAGCAGAGCTGGGACTGAACCCCAAACTGGCTAAACGTGCCGGTCTCTTGCACGATATCGGTAAAGTGCCCGATGAAGAAAGTGAACTGAGCCATGCCCTGCTGGGAGCAAAGCTGGCTGAGAAATATGGTGAGAACCCTGCTGTAGTAAACGCTATCGGCGCCCACCACGATGAAATGGAAATGCAATATGTGATATCCCCCATTGTTCAGGCCTGCGACGCCATCAGCGGTGCAAGACCTGGCGCCCGGAGGGAGATCATGCAGCAGTATCTTCAGCGGATCAAAGACCTGGAAAACCTGGCCATGACTTATAATGGTGTGGAAAAAGCCTATGCCATCCAGGCCGGCCGTGAGCTGCGTGTGATCGTGGAAGCAGATAAAGTGACTGACGGGGATTCGGAAAAGCTGTCTTTTGAGATCGCTCAGAAAATCCAGACCGAAATGACCTTCCCCGGACAGATTAAAGTGACGGTGATCCGCGAAAAAAGAACAGTAAACGTAGCACGTTAGAATAAATTCAAAAGTAAAAAGCCAAAATGCAGACCCGTAAGGTTTTGCATTTTGGCTTTTTACTTTTGAATTATACTAAATAGTTAATTACCAGCGTTTAAAAATTGGCTGGCAAAAAACTTTCCACTTAAAACCTTAAACCTTAAACTTTTTCCCTACCTTTGCCATCCTTAAAAATCAGAGTCATGAACGCTATTG
>CBHEUU010000442.1:0-4576 GCA_965990355.1 uncultured Chitinophagaceae bacterium | reverse complement strand
TACGGTTTCCTATATCAGCAATGCCGCCCCTGTGCCTGCAGACAAAAATGAGATCGCCATGTGCACAGCCATGGCAGGCGAAATGCTTGGTATGAAGCTTATCTATATGGACGCTGGTAGTGGTGCCAAACGCCCTATCTCCGAAAGTATGATCGAGGCTGTAGCGAAAAGTATTGACACACCATTGATCATTGGTGGTGGTATTACTCAACCTGAAAAAGCTTATCTCAATTGTAAGGCTGGTGCAGATGTGATCGTAGTAGGGAATGCTATTGAAAAAGATGCTTCGCTGATTAAGGAAATGAGCAATGCAGTTCATTCTGTAGCAGTCAATGCTTAACCCCTTATAGATCAGGCTTACTAATCCAACTCAGCCACCCGATCTGGTGTTTCATCTCCATTGATCAACGAATGGCTGGCAGCTGCAATGGCCCGGATGATAAAAGTAAGGTTAGGAATATCTATCCTTTTTACTTCATCACAGGGTTTATGGTAACAGGGATCGTCATCATCACTCGCCATGATAGTATGAAAAGGTACCCCCTTATCCGCAAATGGATAATTATCACTGCGCATAAAAAGCATTTTCTCCTCATCAGGTTCGCGTATCACTTTTAATCCCTGTGCTTTTAATTGCCTGCTGAGTATACCTGGCAGTGTTGAATATTTTTCGCCAATTATAAAAACTCTCTTCTTTCCATATTGCGGCACACCAAGCATTTCCAGATTAATACCCGCTTTTATCTTTTGAAGGTTCAATACCTGCACCAACTCTTTCGAGCCCTTTAACCCGATTTCCTCGCCGGCAAAAGCGCAGAAAATGAGGGTTCGCTCATTATCTTTCCGTAATGCAAAATAATGGGCCAGCATAAGCAGGGCCGTTGTGCCCGAAGCATTATCATTCGCACCGTTCATGATCGTATCTTTTCCTTTGACCGGAGTGATTCCTTCATGATCGTAATGTGCGGAAAAGACAATACACTCAGTTGGCTTTGATTTACCCGGCAAAATGCCAACGATATTGTATTCAGCTGAACGGAAATAAACTTCAATAGCTGAAAGTTGCAAGGAATCTGGCGGAGCTGTTGCGTAAACAATAAGTCTTGCGTTCTTCGGCTTTCCTGATGGTATTTTTAATTCTTCCAGCTCCAACTTGTTTTGCTGCGGTAATAATGACCATATAAGCAGATCTTTATTAACACTGTCAAACCGCGACAATAAGTTTTGGGGAAATGAATCAACCTGTATGACGCTAAAATCTGTTAATTGTTTGGGACTATACATTCCCGGATCAGCAGGCAGATATAAAAAATCAGTATTCTGAAGCGATTTACCATTCCATTCCAGTTTATCCCGTACATTTTTTTTGGGTCCGCCGAAAGGATGGAATGGTTGAAACAAAGAATAAAATCCCGGTAATGACTTTAATCCTGCTTCCTGGAATTCACGAATAATAAATCCTGCCGCTTTTAGGAGATCTGCATTGCCATTGCCTCTCCCTCGCAGTGAATCTCCTGCAAGTACATTCATAATATTCCTTACCCGTACTTCGTATATCGTATCAACGGGGGGCTGTGCCAATAAAAACGGCCATGCCCCGGAGAGCATGGCCATTAGTATTAATATCTTTTTATGTATCAACAGCTGCAAATTGATGTTAACGCAAATCCTCCACTTTCACCCTGGCCGGTGTATCCTTCCCTGCAATGATGCTGCGTGCGCTTAAAGCGATCGATTTAATGATCATGGCCATATTGTCCATGTCCAGCGTTTCCACATGGTCAGTCACTTTATGGTAGTTAGGCTCGCTATCCATTTTTGAAGTGGAAATGGTATGGGCAGGAACGCCGAGTCTTGCCAGCGTAGCATTGTCTGAACGGTAAAACAGTTGCTGGTCAGGATAAGGATCAGGATGAAAACTGAAGCCTGTTCCTTCCAGGTTTTTTTGCAGGATAGCACCCATATCTGTTTTTTCATAGCCGGTGATATAGGCAGAGTTCTTTCCCCATTTGCTGTCTGTACCGATCATTTCGATGTTCAGCATGGCCACCACTTTATTAGGATCAAATTGTTTGGAGAAATATTGTGAACCGTAACCACCGATCTCTTCTGCAGTAAATGCAGCAAATACCAGTGTACGTTCATTATTTTTTAAAGCTTTGAAATATTTAGCAAGCAGGACAACAGCTGTGGTTCCTGCTGCATCATCATTCGCCCCGTTATAAATAGAATCTCCATTCACGGCCTTACCTGTTCCGATATGATCATAGTGGCCGGAAAAGATCACATATTCATCTTTCTTGCTTTTGCCGGGGATTATTCCCACTACATTGGCCAGTTTCTGTTCTGTTATTTCATGTTTTGCTTCTATGCTGAAATTGGTAACAGCAGTAGAGGTCAGAATAAACAATACATTGCTCTCTCTTTTAAACCCTCCTCTTTTCAAGCGGCTGAGGCGAGGAAAGTCGCGGGAAAAACTGGTGTCAACAAGCACCACTGTATTTTTTGAAGCCTGCGAAACGGCGAAAGCTTCCTGGAAAAAACTAGCTCCCGCTTTGATGGATGTTGTTTCATATCCTGAAGCAGATGTGATCTTAACATCCGGTTGAGTGGTGATCAGTACAATGTTTTTCGGGTCCACATCTTTTCCGTCTATTGTACCGCTAAGGCTTATTTGCTTCGGTGACACAATTGCAAAAGACTGCAAATAACTATTACTATTGTTCCATGTTTGCAAACCGGCTGCTTTGAATTCAGCTGCAATAAAATCCGCTGCTTTATCAATCTCCGGTGAAAAAGTTTTACGCCCTTTCATTTCATCAGAAGCAAGCACCCGTTCAATTCTTCCGGCTTCTTTGGCATTGATGATATTATCTACATTCTGGGCAAAGGAGAAAGAAGCTATTGTTGCCAATAGCGTACTGAAAATAAATTTCTTCATGTTTATTGTTTATATCCGGTTATGGTGATTCGGAAAGATTACAGGCTCATCATCTCTTTAAACTTCACTGTTTGCCTCCTGCTCACTTCTATCTTCTCCCCTCCTTTCAATTCCAGCAAAAGACCTCCGTTGAAATAAGGTTCTATTTTTTCAATGAGGCGGAGGTTGACAATATGTTTACGGTTGGCCCTGAAAAAGAATTTTTCGTCCAGTCTTTCTTCCAGTGCATTCAGCGACTTTAAGATTAATGGTTTATTGGGACCGAAGAAGACTTTAGCATAGTTACCCACGCTTTCAAACAGGCGAATATCGCTCAGTTTTACAAACCAGCAGCGTTCGCCGTCTTTTACAAAAACCTGGTCATGCTCGCCAAGAATGCTGTTGTTGACAAACTCTCCTGTTGATTTCAGCTCCTTGACTTCTCCGTGCAACTTATGAATGGCATCGGCGAGGCGTTTAGGCTCAACCGGCTTGAGCAAATAATCCAGCGCATTTACTTCAAATGCTTTGAGGGCAAATTCATCATACGCCGTAGTAAAGATCACTTGCGGGGCACGCTCCAGTTGGGCAAGCATATCAAAACCGGTTTTGCCCGGCATTTGTATATCCAGGAAAATAAGATCGGGATGCAGGCTGTCTATTTTAGCAAGACCTTCTTCTGCATTGGCGGCTTCATCTATCACTTCTACTTCGGGAAATTCCTGTAAAAGCTTTCTTAGTTCAGCCCTTGCCAGGCGTTCATCATCAATAATAATTGCTCTCATCTGATTGTTTTTAATGATCGGCATCAAACGGTATCAGCACCCGTGCTTCTACCAGAGTAGGCGTAACCTGCCTTATTTCAAATTTAGCTTTATTTCCGTATAAAAGATTTAACCGGTTGGTAGTGCTCGACAAACCAAAACCGCCGGCATTCATCTGGCCATTCAAGAACCCGGTATTCTGTACAGAGAGCTCATGAAAATTATTCTTCAGCACTGATACCACGCGCACCACTCCTCCCTTTATCTGCTTGCTGATGCCATGCTTGATGGCATTTTCCACCAGGGTTTGCAGCATCATAGGCGGCACGGGAAGGTCAAGCGTATCTTCATCCACTTCATATTCGATCTTCAGGCGGTCTTCAAAACGCATGTTCTCCAGGGCGAGATAATCTTTCACAATATCCAATTCCTTTTCCATGGGAGCCGACTCTGATTTATCCGACTGCATGCTGCTGCGGAGTATATTGCTGAGTTCCGTAATAGCCCTGCGTGCCCGCTCAGGATTTTCATCCACGAGGGCACGGATGCTATTGAGTGAATTGAAAATAAAATGCGGGTTGATATGTGCTTTGATCGTTTTCAGTTCCAGTTCCTTTACCAGCGATTCCAACCGCAAAGTATCCAGTTGCTGCTTACGGCTTTTGGTCACGTAGTGGTAAATGAAGTAGATAAGGTTCCAGATAACGATATTGATAAAGAAATAGAAGGTGCCGCTTAGTATAAGCAGCAAAGGCTGCTTATCGATAAATTTCTTTTCGCCATCATTCAGCAAGCCGAGATGCTGGCAGGCCTGCATGTAAAGCGTAGCGGTGATCAGTGAAAAAATGACGGAGATAAAGAAAAAATGGAATATCTGTTTTTCCACTGTTTT
>CBHEUU010000441.1:0-4579 GCA_965990355.1 uncultured Chitinophagaceae bacterium | reverse complement strand
TTTCTTCTGGAAGTGGTGGTGAAGCGGGCTCATTAAAAACACCCTTCTGCCTTCGCCGTATTTACGTTTGGTATATTTGAAATAACTCACCTGTATCATTACGCTCAACAACTCCACCAGGAACACACCACAGAAAATAGGGATCAGCAATTCCTTGTGCACAATGATGGCGATTGAAGCAATGATGCCACCCAACGTTAAACTTCCCGTATCTCCCATGAATACCTGTGCCGGGTAAGAGTTGTACCACAAAAACCCAATACAGGCCCCGATCATGGCTGCAATGAAAATGGACAATTCATCCAGCCCGGGTATATACATGATGTTGAGATAATCCGCGAAAAAGAAATTACCGCTCGCATAGGCAAATATGCCCAAACACACCCCGATCAATGCAGACGTTCCCGTTGCCAATCCATCCAGCCCATCCGTTATATTCGCCCCGTTCGATACCGCTGTAATAATGAATATCACAACCAGTATATACAATAACCAGGCATACTCCCTAACCGCTGCCGGCAACAATTTTGTATAATTGAATTCGTGGCCTTTTACAAAGGGAATGGTAGTGATAGGGTCTTTTGTCTCCACAAAATGTTTTACCCTGCCATTCACTTCGCGACTGATCACTTCTTTAGTAGGTACACCCTGGTATTCCCGCCAGATCCTTACATCATCATTGAAGTATAAAACTGCTCCAACAGTAATGCCCAACCCTACCTGTCCCAATATTTTGAACCAGCCAGCCAAACCATCTTTATCACCCTTCTTGTATTTGATCCCCTGCTGCTGTGCAATCTTTTTTGCGCGAAGCTTCAGGTAATCATCAATAAAACCGATAATGCCCAACCACACAGTAGCCACCAGCATCAGGATGATATATACAGAATTCAACCTTGCAAATAATATAGTAGGTATAATGATCGCCAGGATGATCACAATGCCTCCCATGGTTGGCGTCCCTTTCTTGATCTGTTCACCAGCCAATCCCAGGTCCCTTACCGTTTCGCCCAACTGCTTTTTCTGCAGGAACCTGATCAGCTTTTTACCATAGAAAGCCGTAATAAATAAAGACAACAGCACAGCCAGCATCACCCGGAAGGAAATGAACCTGAAGAGTTCGCTTCCCGGAAACTTTAGTCCCTGCTCTTTAAACCATTCAAATAAATGATATAACATGTTGGCCTTGTTTATTACCGATACCGGATCACTTTCCTAACAGATCAAACATCTCCCGCACTACCTCTTTATCGTCAAAATGATTTTTTACCCCTTTTATCTCCTGATATTTTTCATGTCCTTTTCCTGCTACCAGGACTATGTCTTCCGGTCCCGCCAGGCTGATCGCTGTTTTGATCGCTTCCTTCCTGTCGGTGATCGAGAGATATTTTCTTTTCGCTGCTGCCGGCAATCCCTCTTCCATATCCCTGATGATTTGCGCAGGGTCTTCACTTCTCGGATTATCGCTGGTGAAGATCACTTTGTCACTATGCTCGCAGGCCACTTCACCCATTACCGGCCGTTTTGTTTTATCGCGGTCACCACCACAACCTACCACCGTGATCACTTGCTCAAACCCTCTTTTCAACTTTTTGATGGTAGCCAGCACATTCAGCAATGCATCGGGGGTGTGTGCATAATCCACTATCGCTATCACCCTGTCTTTCGCCGATACCATATAATCAAAGCGTCCTTCTGCACCGGTGAGAACACTCAGGCATCTCAACACTTCATGCTTCTCTTCGCCCAGGCAAATCGCTGCTCCATATACTGCCAGCAGGTTGTAGGCATTGAACTCACCGATCAACCGGAAGTGCACTTCCTGGTCGTTCACATTCATCACCAATCCCGCCAGGCCGTTTTCAATGATCTTTCCTTTAAAATCCGCCAATGTTTTCAGGCTGTACAGGTACTTCCTGGCATTGGTATTCTGCAACATCACGGCGCCTCGTTTATCATCTGCATTGCTGATGGCAAATGCCGTGGAAGGCAATCCATCAAAAAATGCTTTTTTCACCCGGATATATTCATCAAAGGTTTTATGATAGTCCAGGTGGTCATGCGTGATATTGCTGAAAATGCCTCCATCAAACTCTAACCCCGTTATGCGATGCTGGCTGACGGCATGTGAGCTCACTTCCATAAACACATGCGTGCACTCCTCATCGGCCATTTGTTTCATCAGCTTGTTTAAACTGATGGCATCCGGCGTGGTATGCGTGGCAGATACCACTTTTTCACCAATGTGGTTATCAACCGTACTCAGCAAACCGCATTTATATCCCAACGCTGAAAAGAGCTTGTATAACAGGGTGGCAATGGTTGTTTTCCCATTCGTACCCGTTACGCCTACCACTTTCATTTTTGAAGATGGCTGGCCAAAAAAATTATTCGCTATATAACCCGCTGCCGCTGCACTGTTCTCTACCTGCAATAGGGTTATTCCTTCCCTTGGTTTAAGCTCCGTTTCACTCACAATAGCTGTTGCACCACTTTCAATTGCTTTTTCAATGAACTGGTGCCCGTCTGCTGCTGCACCTTTGATGGCGATGAACACTGTTCCGGGCCGCACCTTGCGCGAATCAATCTGTATATCCTTTACCTCAATGTCTGTGCTTCCACTTACAGACCGGATGCTTACCTTATATAGTATATCGCGTAATAACAAAATCAGTTATTGGTTCTTATCGTTAACTCAATTCTAGCACAACGGATATTCCTTTCGCCACCGCTTCGCCCGGAGCAATGGACTGGTTCGTCACTTTGCCTTTTCCTTTTACCGAAACTTTGATCCCCATATTTTCCAGCAGGAACAAAGCGTCTTTCAATCCCATTCCCCTTACATTGGGCATCACCTGCTGCTTCACAGCAGCACTCCTGATCACCGGTTTATAGTTGGCTGCATACACACTACTCCAATTTCCCTGCGCGGCAGAATCCATATAGCCAACGTTCAATGCTTTATACACCGTTCTTATATCTTCTGTGTTGCCTGCATAAAAAAAGGCCGCACTGTCTTTTTTAGGCGTGTATTGGACCGGCTCTTTTTTGTTCACATACATCGAGTAGAGCTTGGTGGCGATCTCTTTGAAAACTGGCCCGCCCAATGTTCCCCCGTAATGGATCGCTGCATGCGGTTTACTTCTTATTACCACGATGCAGGTGTATTGCGGATCATTGGCAGGAAAGTATCCTACAAAAGATGCCTGGTACACGCCATCATAATACTTTATGTTCCCGTCTGCCACGTGTGCCGTACCCGTTTTACCTGCTATGGGGAATGGCATGTCTTTAAAAACTGCCCTGCCCGTACCTTCTGATATTACCGCCTCCATGCTTTGCTTCGCCGCTTTGATCACTTCAGGTTTGGTGATACTTTCATCCAGCACGGTCGGTTCAAATTGTTTTACCATAATACCATCCTGGCGGATACTGCTTACCAGGTAAGGCTTCATCATCACCCCATTGTTCGCAACAGCATTATATAATGTCAGTGTATGAAGCGGACTCACCTGAACGGCATAGCCAAAGCTCATTGTGATCATGTTCATCAGGCCGCCACTGTTCTTTTCAAGCGATGCCAGTCTTGGTTTGGGGATATTGGATAAATCGATCGGAGCGGTCACATCCATGTGATATTTATGGAGGTAATCACGAAACTCTTTTGGGTTTTGCGAGAATGCTTTTAAGGCCAGCTTACTCATTCCCACATTGGAACTATGCGCAAAACATTCTTTTACTGTCAGCACAGGTTTGGGAGAACGTTCCGCATCATTCACATTCCGCGGACCAACGATCATTTGCCCTGCACTTCCCACTTCCACCAGGTCATCCAGCTTGGATGATCCTTTTTCCAGGATAGCCAGCAGGGTAACGAGTTTGATAGTAGATCCCGGTTCTGTTACACGCAAAGCATAGTTATCATCTTCCCAGTAGCTGCCATCGGGCCGGCGGCCAAGGTTTGCCATGGCTTTGATCTTGCCGGTTTTTGTTTCCATCACGATGCAGGTGCCATACAGTGCTTCACTGGTTTCCATCATCCGCAGTAAGGCGTTCTCTGAAATGTCCTGTATGTTCACGTCCAGCGTGGTGAAAATGTCTTTCCCGTTTTCCGGTTCCACCTGGAATCCTTCTACAGGTATGGCTCCTCCTGAAGCGTATCTTACCAGCCGTTGCCCCTTTTGTCCTGTCAATAAACTATCATAGCTTCTCTCCAGCCCTACATTCTGCTTTTTCACTTTGCCATTGCTGGCGATATGTTCCCGCGAAAGGCCGATCGTTCTGTTGGCCAGCAAACCGAATGGTGATAAACGTTTGCTGCTTTCTTCCACGATCACGCCGCTCTTATTTCTTCCGAGCTTCACCAGCGGAAATTGCCGGAAAGCTTTGTATTCTTCGAAGGACAATTTTTTCTTTAATGAATAATACCGGCTTTTTTTCCTGTATCCTTCTTTCAGTTCTGCTTTGTATTGCCCGGTGCTTTTATCCCCGAAGAATTTTGAAAGAGCAATTGAAAATGAATCCACATTTTCCCTGAACACTTTTCCGTTTTTATCGCGCAATCCATCTGCCTGGAAAT
>CBHEUU010000440.1:0-4605 GCA_965990355.1 uncultured Chitinophagaceae bacterium | reverse complement strand
AGTGATTTTCCTTTGGTAATATCATACTTCTTCACATGCGGCTTAGTTACATCTGCCCACCACCAATAGTCCACTACATTGCCATTTGCATCATAAAACTTGTAACGGATAGAAGCATCCTTCCTTGCATCTCCATCTTCAAAACTGTTAGCGTAGTAATCAGTCGGGATCACTACATGACCGCCACCACCGGAATCTGTATTGGATATATGCCATCCGCCTAATGTGTTGGCCTGTCCATTTGTATTGCCGTTCTCATTGGTATATTGTATCTCAAAAAGGGATTCAATATTATTTTCGTTTTCTTCTTTGAAAAGATCAGCATAGTTGGTCATCAATGCCACATTGGAAACAGACATTAGAGGTTGCAGTGTCGCTTTTGCATTATTATAATCCTTGATGGTAAGATAAGCCTTGCCGAGCAGGGTGATGGCGGCTTCTTTATTCACCCGTCCTGTTTCTGCCACTCCTTTGCTGTCGAGATGCTCTGCCGCAAACTTCAGGTCATTAATGATCAGAGCAAACACATCATCCACACTACTTCTCGGCTTACCACCATTCGCATCTGCCACCGCATCCTCCACTTCTGTAGGCAATGGCACTCCGCCAAAGAACTGCACCAGTTTAAAATAGAAAACCGCCCGTAAAAACCTGGCTTCACCCAGCAAACGGTCTTTCACCCGTTGGGATGCTGAAGAAGATGGAATATAACGGATAGCAGTGTTTGCATTCACCACTCCTTTATAAAGCGAGTTCCAGGCGCCCTGCACCAGTTGGTTCTGTGCACTCATCAGGCTGTTGTAACTATTGATACCATCGTAGTGTTGCCAGTAACCACCCCAGGTTGGAACAAAAGAGCTCGTTTTACCTTCATCCGTTCCCACAATACCAACGAAATAATAATCGCCGTTGTTAAGGTCCATCATCTTCCTGTAGATACCGGTAACACCGGCTATCGCGCCCTGTTCATCTTTATAAAGATCTTCCGGCGACACAAATGTTTCCGGTGTAATGTCCAGCTTCTTGCTGCAACCTGCGGCCAGCATGACAACCGCCACGGTAGCCAGTGTGAGTTGCTTATTGATACGATTCATTATGGTAAGCATAAATAATGCGTTTATTTTTTTAGAAACCAAGTTGTAAGCCAAAAAGGAAAGTGCGGTAGCGGGGATATACATCATATTGCCCGACCCCGATTTCAGGATCCACCCCTTTATATTTGGTGAACAGGAATGGCTCCACCGCCTGCACATATACCCTTAGTGAACTGATTTTTGCTTTTGCCAGTGTTGCCGTTGGCACATCATAAGCCAGCGTGATATTCCTGATCCGGATAAAATCTCCTTTCTGCACCATAAAGCTGGATGTACCGGATTGCAAAGCCCTCAGTGAACGGCCAAACTGGTTTGGACGGGGAACATCTGTATTCGTGTTATCCGGCGTCCAGTAATTCAAACCTTCCTTAATGGTGCGTGTGGCAGTTTTGCTGGAATAATACAGGTAATCCTGGTACGCTTTATTCGCAATCATATGACCATAAGTGTAGTTTGCAAAAACAGTCATGGAAAATTGTTTGTAACGAACATAGTTCCAGATACCTCCCCATCCTTTAGGAACGGTGCGGCCGATGATCGTACGGTCATATTGATTGATCATTCCGTTTTTGTCCAGGTCCTTCACGCGAACATCACCAGGTCTTGCATCTGGATTGAGTGAAAAATCATCTCCCTGTTGATACAATCCATCATACACATAATCCACGATCAGGCTGTTTGGCGCTTCACCCACTTTCAAGTAAGGACTTAATGAGTCCACACCAGGCAGCAGTTTGGTGATCTTCGATTTAAACTTTGACCAGTTAAGGTCCATCTGCCAGTCGAAATTATTTGTCTTGATAATATTCACCTTCACTCCCAGGTCAATACCTTTTGTATTCATCTCGGAAATATTGATCCACTTACTGTCGAAACCCTGTGATGGAGCGAGCGGGTTATTCATCAGCAGGTCCTGTATATTCTTATTATAGAAATCGAAGGTAATACGGATACGATTGGCCAGGAAAGCAAGGTCCAGCCCTGCATTGAATTGTTTCTGGCTCTCCCATTTCAGTGCCGGATTTCCCTGTGTACTGGTTCCAAGCTGGAACCCGGAAGTCTGGCTGCTACCATTATAAGGATAAGCACCGGGATTCATTTGTGTGTAAATGGCGGCTATAGGAATTTCCTGGTTTCCTACCACACCATAACCTACACGGATCTTGGCATCGCTGATCACTGATCTCGTCTTTAATCCTATGAATGGCTCATCTATTAATCTCCATGCGCCACTTATTGAAGGGAAATAACCGTATTTATTTTCCGAACCGAACCTTGAAGAACCATCACGGCGTATAGTCCCGTTCAGGATATAACGGTCTTTGAATTTATAGATCACACGGGCAAGCAAGGAAGATACTGACCAGTTAAAGTAATCACTGGCAATAACATCACGGTTGCTGGCCAATCCCATATTCTTATAAGTAAGCGCATCAGTAGGAAATCCGGAAGCTTCTTCATAATTCCATTCCTGCCTTCTTTGCTGATAAGTAGCGCCTGCCAGAAAATCAAATACATGATCGCGGGAAGGAGCATAATGATAAGCGAGGGTGTTTTCCCAGAGATAATCCCTCCAGCCAAAATTCTGTACCTTGGCTACACCTTTCTTCGCAAAGCCTGTACTGGTAGTTCGGGGATAATATTCAAAGCGTTGATTTTTGTATACGTCAAGACCGAAGCTTGTGCGGAATGTCAGGTTCCTGATGATTTTATATTCACCAAAAATGTTTCCAAGAAAACGGTCGTCCCTGTTCAGTTGCGGAGATTGTGTAAGTGTAACAGGGTTGTTGAATAAAAGATTACCGCTCGAAGGGTCGATATTAGCGGAAGGTTTGCCGAGCGAATCATAGATAGACATCAGCGGGCTGATGGTAACTGCATTGTAAAATGCTTCATTACTCACAATATCGTTTTTGATATGGGAGAAATTGGTATTAACGCCCACTTTGAATTTTGCGCTGATCTCCGATTCCATATTTGCCTTTAACGAATAGCGAACGAAATTGGAGCCTTTGATGATACCGTCCTGATTAAGATAGTTGCCACTTAGATAGAATTTATTTTTTCCAAAACCATTGGAAAGGCTCAGCGTATGGCTTTGCTGAGGCGCTGTTTGCGTAATTGCATCCACCCAGTCAGTCCATCTTCCGGCAGCCATATTCCTGCGTTCGTCAGCATTGAACAGCAATGAATCGATACCTGGACCGGCAGGCCATGCCACCGGATCTTCATCGCTCAAACCCTGACGGCGAAGATTAACATAGTCGTTGATATTATCGACAAAGTCATAGGTCTTGACCATTTTCTGCAAACCATAATAAGCGTCATAGTTGACAGTAGTGCGGCCGCTGTTTGCACGTTTGGTAGTGATGATCACGACACCTTCGGATGCTCGGGAACCATAAATGGCAGCGGCGGACGCATCTTTCAACACATCAATTGATTCCACATCATTGGGGTTGATCTCCCGCAGATCGTAAGTAACCACCACTCCATCCACCACGTAAATAGGACCGGTTCCCTGGGTTATAGTGTTGATACCGCGGATGCGTACATTGGTGCCGGCACCAGGCTGATGACCGGCATTGGTAACCTGCATGCCGGGGATGCGCGATTGTAATGCGGCATTGATATTTGTTACCGGCAATTCTTTTAATTCTTTTCCCGAGATGCTTGAAATGGCACTCGTCACATCTTTCTTTTGCTGTTTCCCATAACCGATCACTACCACTTCACCAAGCGATTCAGTCGCTTTTTGCAAGCGGATAAGAAGCGTAGTGTCTGTATCAGCTACATTGACCGTTTGTGTTTTATAACCAACATGTGATATCACCAGGAGGATCCTGCCCTGCACGGACAGAGAGAAGTTTCCTTCCGCATTGGTGATCTGCGGGGTGGTGATGCCGGTAGAGCTGGAGCCCACGGACACATTGGCCAGTGGTTCCTGCGTTTCTTCGTCGATTATCTTTCCCTTCAGCGTTCTTGTTTGCGCCTGGATACTAAGGAAAGCAATAAGAGACAGGAATAATAGCAGAAAGGATTTCTTCATTGCAATCGTTTTTGGCTGTTTAAATAGTTTCAATGCTTTATATGGCTGAACATTATCCGTGTCAAATTTCGGATGCAGGGCTTTGAAAGTAAATAGTCTTTTTTATGAAAAAGATGGATTTTTATACGGTAGCTTTACAACACGTAATAAAAATCCATGCAAAGAAGACATTCCAGGAAAAGGCAGGGCTTTGAAGGTCAGAAGCTGATCGTGTTGCCAAAAAAGATTGATACAGACTTCCTGATGAAGGATGCAATCACGCGTCAGATCTATATCACAGACATTGGCTACTATCCCAAAGCACACCAGCATTACGTGGAGCGGCCTAATGGCATCAACCAACATATTATAATATATTGTGTAGAGGGACGCGGCTGGGTTATGATCAATAAAGAAAAGATGGATATTTCTCCTTCCCATTTCATTGTGATCCCGGCTAATACGCCACACAAATACGGCGCA
>CBHEUU010000439.1:0-4612 GCA_965990355.1 uncultured Chitinophagaceae bacterium | reverse complement strand
TCTTGTTATCTATAAATTGAGCAGGAAAGTAAAACTGGATGGAGTATTGAAGTCAATTATTTTACCTGCGGCGTATAAGAAGCAGATCAATGCGCTGGATAAGCCGTTGGCTTAAGCCGGGAGTCTATTTTACCATCCATACAATTGAATTCCCTGTATGCTCTTTGTTCTGTTCCCAAAGTTTGTTAGCTGGATCCAATATCCATTTTCCATCCACTACAAACTTATACAAGTGTTTCCCCATTGATAAATGCACTTTCAATACCCATTCATCCCCTTCCCTTTTCATAGCAAAAGTGTTTGGCGACCAGCCATTGAAATCGCCAGAAAGGAATACGTTCTTCGCATCAGCAAAGCCTTTCAGGCGGAAAGTGAAATTAGGTTGTATAATAAAATAAAAATTGCCGCTATGACCTTTCTGAGAGTTCTTCACCTCTTTACCATTATCCACTACAAATACATATTCATAATTGCCAGGTCCAAGCGTGTACTGGATTTCCCAGCCTCCGGATTTTTTTGTCAGGAATAACTCGTGCCATACCCATTTATTGAATGAACCTGCAAGAACTACCTGTTGTGCATCCTGAAAGCCTTCCAGCCGGAAGAGATAAGGTTTGCCAATGCGGATCACCGAATTGAAATCATTGAACTCATTTGGTAATTTGTTTTTATTTCCCGGATCAACCATCCACTTTCCATCTACGATATAACGATAGGTATGCGTGCCATCAGCGAGATAAACGGGCAATTGCCAGCCATTGGCTGTTTCCTGCATTGCGAGGCTTCGCTCCTGCCAGTCGTTGAAACTGCCGGCAAGAAATACTTTACGGGCATCAGTAAAGCCATTCAGTGTGAATACTGCGTTTGTTTTAAAGAACACAGAATTCACATTACCCAATCCATCATTTTCATTCAATAAATTATCCGGATCGGTGATCCATTTTCCATCCACAACAAATTTGTACCAGTATTTGCCTGCACCAAGTTTTACATTAGCGATCCAGCCGCTGTCCGTTTTTCTCATTGACAAAGCATCAGGCGACCATTCATTGAAACTGCCGGCCAGCATCACCCTTCCTGCGTTCACATTATTCTTCAGGTAAAAGGTAACTACCGAATCACGGGAAGCAAAACTATATTTCCGCCTGAACCGGTTTACACCATAGGTTATCTGGTTGCTTACTGCCGGGAAGATCTCCGCAAAACTGGGGCGCTTCTCCGCCATAATGATCTTATCTGCGGGATTGGTAAGATTGTCCACCCCCATCAATGGCTTGCTGATCACAAACACTTCCTTATTGTTGATGTTGATCTTCCAGCCCAATTTCCGCAACGAATCAAGGAAAATTCCTTTGATACACTCTTTCAGTGACAGGTCCTGCAGGCCATATTGTGCTATGAAACTATCAATCGAAGGTTCTTTAAGGCTTTTACCCAGGGCGATATACATACGCCCATCCTTCACCGTGTAGGATTTTTCGGTGGATTGCGCAAACCCCTTCGCTGCTGTCATACAAAACAACACGAACATGGCTGCGCAAAAGCGTACCAGTCTTCTCCAACTATGCCTGGTACCTTTTATTTCCATATATACATTTTTCGTTTCACAAAGTTAAACCCAATTTTATGCAGGGAAAGGAAGTCAAATCCTAACATCCCATCCAGACATTTATTATAGGAAAAACACATTTTCTCCAGATTTGTTACGAGCACCGGCAAACTGGCAATATCCAATTTGCCCATTTTCATATTCTTCATATCACCATACAAGGCTTCCACTTTTTTATCGCCGCTGCCTGTCAGTAATATACGACGGGTTATAGCAACGTTCTCAAAAATCTTGTTGGGCAGCCGGCTATCCAGCACGTTGGATTCGGCGCCTGTATCAATCACGAATATCAGTTTCTTCCCGGCCATTTGACCATAGGTGATCAGTTTGCCCTCCATGATGTCGATAGGAAACTCATTGTAAAGGGAAGTATCTGCCAGCATCACATTTTTATAGGTAGACGATTCTTTCTTCGTAATAAGATGCAGGTGGACCAGGCTTTTTTCATAATCCAGGATCATTTCAAATTTCTTAAACAATTGCATGCCCAGCAAACCCAGTATTTTGATGCCTTTACTATTCTCAATATGACCCAGATTAATCCTGTCAGCTTCCACCCGTTCGTAATGAACAGGACCGAATGAAAATTTGGTGACCATGGTAGGACTGGCGCTGGAAGCTCCTCCCGTAATGCCTCCGGATTCTTCTTCTTCTGCAGAAGAGGTGGTCACATAATTACGGAAATAAGTAAGATTCAGGATCAGTTTTGGCGCACCGGTATCAAGAATGAAGTTGCCATCCACACCATCAACCTTTCCCTGGATCACGATCAGGTTGCCTACCCTGGTGAATGGGATAACGCAATCTGCAGAGTCGGTTGTAACAACGGGATCAATCTTCAGTTGAATGGAAGGATGATCTGGCTTCAATGAATCCGTTGCTACAACTGCCGGAGAAATTGCCTTACCCGATGCAATGCCTTTATGCCGCGCAGGAAAGATCCCTGTCAGCAATAAGAGGGCAGTTAACGGGTAAAGCAAAGGCATGGTTTATTAATTACAGGTGAGTTGGAAATGGAGCCATCTCACCCGATAAAATTAAACGATTAAGATTGAAAACGTTTACCGGTCAATCCTGCCCTTAACCGTTAAAAAAATATAACAACTCTTAAAGATTTCCGGTTTATTTATACAAAGCCAGTACCTGCTTGAGCAATGATGCCATCTTCTTTACAGGAATATCATGTGCGGGATCAATCAGCAGTATTTTCATCCTTGCCCTCTTTTCCTGCAACAGACCAGGATAATCAATGCGTTTGCCCTCCACTATTCCAAGATATGGCTGGAGATATTTCTTACGCACCCAGAGATAGCAAAACATTTTTCCTTTGTAGCAATAAAAGGGCATCCCATATTTCCAGGCTTCTGTAATATCCTTGTCTTGCTTTAAGATGAATTTCCTTAAAAACTGCAGGCAACTCTTATCAGGTTCTGCTTTCTGTAAAAACCAGTTATCGATCGGCCGGAGCATACAAGAGATTCAATTTACACTAAGATAATGGATGCTCCTGCAAAACCATGTAGTGATTCTATTTGGATTGTGAAACTAAGTCACTACCTAAATCCATTCAGCTTTTCACCGCAGTGATCCACCAGATATTTCCAAACGGATCTTCCACTCCACCGCTCCTGCCATAGTCTTTATCTTCCAGTGGCAATATCACTTTTCCTCCTGCAGCAACGGCATTATTGAAAGCGGTATCTGCATTTTCTACATACACAAACATATCTGCCGTACGCGGTTTCCAGTCCTTTGTACTGTTGGAAAACATGATAGTGCTGCCATGGATCTGTATCTCACAATGACCAATTGTTCCATCATCGCTGCGGGATTCATAGGTAACCTGCACGGGAAAAACTTTCTTTACAAAATCAAGAAAAGCTGCAGCTCCGTCAATAATGATATAAGGCATTACGGCCTGATGTCCTTTGGGGATTTTCATAATTAATTTATTTAAATGAATAAGGACAAAACTACTGTCAGGTGATCAGGCAAAATTGGAAAAACACGACATCTTCACTGCTCTGCATCTCTCCAGCTTGTACCTTCTGCTTTCCCTCCAAAATAATGTCTGGGATGCAGCCCGGAGAATTCTTTGAAGTCATGAATAAAATGCGATTGGTCATAATAACCGCAATCGTAGGCAATCTCTGTAAGCGATTTATCAGTCTGGCCATATTGCGCAATGGCCGACTGGAAGCGGATGATGCGGGAATACAATTTAGGGCTGAAGCCGGCGAACTCTTTGAAGTTGCGTTCAAACTGGCGGGTGGATAAGTAGTATTGGCTGGACAATGTGCTTACATCCGTCATTCCCCGCGTGAGGATGATATAGCTGATTGCAGAAAAAATACCGGGTGCAGGCTGTTGGTTTTTTATCACACGCTTCATCAGAAAAGCTGACAGGATGCTTATCCGCGTTGTATTATTTTTTGCCAGCATGATCTGTTCTTCCAGGTCTTTTCCAGCCTGACCTAAAAGTGAATACAGATCAGGCATCTGGTTGGTCAATGCAGCAGCTGAATGTCCCAATAAAGCGGGGATAGCAAATGGATAAAGATAAGCCCCTACAATACCAAAGCTCTCATGTACCTGGTAGCGGCGGAATTTACTGGCCTGGCCATCTACTCCCGATCGCAGGTTGGGTGTGTTGGGACCAGTTAACGTATCAAATACGCCCTTATAATGAAAGATCATTTCAGCGCTTCCATCTGCCATAGATCGATGGATATAGGAATCCCCCGCAGTCAGTTCCCCTTCCAGTATCCAAAAGAAACGGACATATTTTGACAGTGCGGAAGGCGGAGGAAGCCGGTAATAGATCATCTCATGAAGCTTTCTTTTTGCGTGGGGAAAGACTGGCTTTCAATTGTTGCATAAGATCTTTGGTAGGTGAATGTACTACTTTCATTGGCTTGAAAGGAGCTTTCTTTCCTTTTGATTTGGCCCTGATTATTTTAAGCAGTTTATCTGTGTAATCATCTTTGAATGCGCTGATATCAA
>CBHEUU010000438.1:0-4625 GCA_965990355.1 uncultured Chitinophagaceae bacterium | reverse complement strand
CTGGATGATTTGGTGCAATGCTCATGGAATAAGGGATCGGCTTCCGCCGTATAGCGCTCAAACGCGGGGTTACCTCCTTCCAGCATCTGCCTCACCCGCTTGATAAAAGTGTGCTGGTAGGTTTCGAGATGGACAATATTTTCGAAGATGGACCATTTGCCGGGATTAACTGACCGCCTGATCTGTTCGTCCGAAAGACCATCAATTAATTCGATAAGTGATTTATGCTGGTATTGTAACCGGGTGGATATAGAAGATGGTATTACCATGTTAGCTGTTTAGGATCAATCATCGCTCCAGACCCTGGTCCCTTCCGAGCAGTTGGCGCAGATGTCGATGTTTTTCCGTCCTTTCAGAATTTGTGTCCTGAATTTAGTGTATTCCCCGTTCTTCCAAATCTCTTTGAACGACTTTTTTCGAAGATCCCCAAGCCGGTGCTGTGCATCCTTATCAAAACAACAAGGCGCAACCAGTCCATCCCAGGTGATCACAGGATCATGCCACAGCCGCCAGCACTGATTGGCTAACTTTCCTTTGAATTCCGTGCCTGTACTGGTTTTGCGGTAGCGGCTGTATTTATCTGTAGTTGGGATCAGTTGATTGGGGTCGTTTTCATAATCATACACCTGGGCTGTTTTAAACCACACATCATCCACTCCTATTTCCTTTGCCAGTTGTTTCACTTCTTCTATCTGGTGTTCATTGTGCCGCACTACCAGGAACTGGAATACCACAAAAGGTGTTTTGCTTTTCAGTTCTTTTTTCCATTTCACAATATTCCTTGCTCCCTCCAGCACTTTTTTCAATTGTCCTCCTACACGATATTGCTGATACACTTCCTGTGTAGTGCCATCAATGGAGATGATCAGCCGGTCGAGCCCGCTTTCAATAGTGCGGCGTGCGTTTTCATCCGTGAGATAATGCGCATTGGTGGAAGTGGCCGTATAGATTTTTTTACTGGCAGCATATTTCACCATATCCAGAAAAGATGGATTGAGATATGGCTCGCCCTGGAAATAAAACACGAGGTACAACAATTCCTTATGCAGCTGATCAATTGTTTCCCGGAAAAAATCTTTTTGCAGCATCCCGGTAGGTCTTGTGAATGCTCTTAATCCGCTTGGGCATTCCGGGCAACGGAGATTACAGGAAGTGGTGGGCTCAAAAGAAATGGACACAGGGTAGCCCCATTGAACAGGTTTTTTTGTCCATTTGCTGAGATAATAACTGCTCAGTACTTTTAAGCCATTCCACGCCCTCCGGGGCGTAAGCTTGGATAAAAGATTGATACTATCGTTTCTGTTCACTCGGGCCATCCGGGAGTAAAGTTAAGTTGGTATCTTCAAACGCATTTCATGAGTTCCACTATTCCATATCATATTTTTCCCCTGGGGGATTCCGCAATGACGGTTGATTTTGGCAGCCGTATCAGCCCGGAGCTGAATAATGCCGTGATGAAGCTCTACCGGGAACTGAATACATCCCCCCTTCCGGGCATGAAAGAAGCCATACCGGCCTATAGTTCCCTGAGTGTTCATTATGACCTGTTGCTTTGCAACCGTCTCCGGCCACAAGGCAAAACAGTGTATGATTGGATGGGCGAATTATTACACCTGCGGTTGAAGGGGATGGATTCGGAAGAAATAGCTCCTGCAACTGAAATGATCATTCCTGTTTGTTATGATCCGGCCTTTGCACCTGACCTGCCTTTGCTGGCAAAGGAGAAAAATATTTCCATGGAAGAAATCGTTCATCTGCATTCATCCATTTCCTACCGTGTATACCTGCTGGGCTTTTTGCCTGGTTTCACTTACCTGGGAGAAACAGATGAAAAGCTTGCCTTGCCACGCAAAATGCAACCGGCATGGGTGAACGCTGGCAGCATCGGTATTGCAGGAAGGCAAACAGGTATCTATTCTTTATCCTCACCCGGCGGATGGCATATTATCGGTCGCACCCCCCTGAAATTATTTGATGCCAACCGCGAACCACTCACTTTATTAAAGCCCGGAGACAGTATAAAATTCGTATCAATCAGTAAAGATGAATTTAAGGATCATTAAATCAGGCGTGTTGGATACCATCCAGGACCAGGGCCGTTATGGCTGGCAACACCTCGGTATTAATCCTGCCGGGGCCATGGACCGGTTTTCAGCACATTTGGCTAATTCACTGGTGGGAAATGATGCCGGGCAACCAGTGATAGAACTGCATTTCCCTGCTGCTGCTTTTTTCTTTGAAAGGCCGGCACTGATCGCCGTGAGCGGCGCTGATTTTAATGCAGCATTAAATGGAGAAGATATACCGCCAGGCCAACCCGTTCTTGTAAATAAATACAGCATCCTGCAATTCCAGCGATTGAACAGAGGGGCACGGGCTTATCTCGCTATCGAAGGGGGATTGGAAATTGACCAATGGCTCAACAGCTACAGCACTCACCTGAAAGCTTCAGCAGGCGGGCATTTGGGAAGATCATTGCAAACGGATGATGAGATCAGGCTGGGCTCTGCCATAAACTGGGAACCTTATTTGGGAAGAAAAGAGTTTTACCTGCTACCCTGGCATGCATCTTCTGATTGGGAAAAACAACCCAGCGCTGAAATAAACATATTGCCTGGCAAAGAATGGGCACGTCTTACCGGCGCATCGCAGAGCCAATTAACAGAGCAAACGTTTACACTTACACCACAATCAGACCGGATGGGTTATCGCTTGCAGGGAGAACCATTGGAACTTGAAAGCAAGGAGGAAATGGTTTCAACAGCCGTGAACTTCGGTACGTTGCAATTGCTGCCCAATGGTCAGCTGACCATCCTGATGGCCGATCATCAAACCACAGGAGGTTATCCGAGAGTAGGACATGTGATATCAGCACATCATTCAAGGCTTGCGCAATTACGGCCAGGCGAACCTGTGCGATTCAAATTCACCGATCATCAGCATGCGGAAGAGCTTTTTATTCAGCAGCAACGGCATTTGCAACAGGTGCGGAATGCCTGTCAATTAAAACTGGAACAATTCATTCATGCAGCGCATTGATATCAATTGCGATATGGGAGAAGGCATGGACAATGATGCAGCATTGATGCCTTATATCAGTTCTGCCAATATTGCCTGTGGTTATCATGCCGGCAATAAAGAAACCATGCAGCAAACGATAAGCCTTGCCTGCAGCCATGGTGTTGCTATTGGCGCACATGTTTCTTTTTTGGATAAAGAGAATTTTGGAAGAAAGGAAATGGACCTTTCCCAGGATGCTGTGTATGATCTTGTGCAGCAGCAATTGTTATTATTGCAACAGATAGTAAAAGCACATGGGGCTTCAATAAAACATGTGAAACCGCATGGTGCATTATATAATATGTCGGCCCGCGATGAGCAATTGGCGAATATAATAGCAAGAGCTGTGTTTGATTTTGATCCTTCTTTAGTGCTGATTGGATTAAGTGGCAGTCATTCCATTAAAGAAGCAAATAAGCTGAAGTTGCAAACCGCCAGTGAAGTTTTCGCCGACCGCCGTTATGAAGAAAATGGCAGCCTTCGTTCACGCTCATTGCCGGGCGCTTTGCTGGAAGACGCTAATGATGTGGTAAAACAGGTGTTGCAAATGGTGAACAAAAAAACAGTCATGGCCATTACTGGAAAAGAGGTTCCTGTAACAGCAGAAACGATATGTATACATGGTGATGGAGCACATGCGTTGGAATTTGCTCAAACCATTTACGAAAACCTGAAAAGCCATTCCATTGAAATCAAACCTTTCTAAGCTTAGGATTTTTGGTGGTGCAGGTCTGGGTGCGGCTTTCCTGATGGCCAATTCTTCTATTGGTCCGGGCTTTCTTACACAAACCACGGTTTTTACACAGCAACTGATGACAAGTTTTGGATTTGTCATTCTTATTTCCGTGTTGATCGATATAGGTGCGCAATTGAATACCTGGCGCATTCTTGCAGCAAGTGAATTGAGGGCACAGGATATTTCCAATAAACTATTACCTGGTCTTGGCTACTTCTTATCATTACTGGTAGTGCTGGGAGGTTTTGCTTTCAATATTGGAAATATTGCAGGTTGTGGCTTAGGAATGAATGTGCTGACAGGCGTTTCCTTTGAGAAAGGGGCGATGATCAGCGGGGCATTTGCTTTGCTGCTCTTCTGGATAAGAGAGATCGGGAAAATGCTGGATGGATTTACCAAGATTGTTGGTACTGTTAAAATACTTCTCACGCTTTTTATTGCCTTTAGTGCACATCCGCCTTTGCTGGATGCAATTCATCATAGCATTTTACCAGAAAAGATCAGCACAGCTGCTATTGTTACAATTGTAGGAGGAACAGTAGGTGGATATCTTACGTTCTCCGGAGCACACCGTTTGCTGGATGCAGGCATTAAAGGAACTGCCAGCCTTCCGCAGGTAAATAAAAGCGCGATACAGGGCATTGTTATTTCAACGATCATGCGGTCTGTATTGTTCCTTGCCACAGTGGGTGTGCTGGCACAAGGCGCGATACTGGATAAAGACAATCCAGCTTCCACTGTTTTCCGCGTAGCTGCGGGGGAAGCGGGTTTAAGGATCTTTGGCATTGTATTGTGGAGCGCAGCCATTTCATCTGTGATCGGCGCTTCT
>CBHEUU010000437.1:0-4656 GCA_965990355.1 uncultured Chitinophagaceae bacterium | reverse complement strand
TACACACAGGAAGATAAAGTAGGCAATAAAGACAAATACAAAGAGGATGCATTCTCGCTGATGGTTCAGGGTATCATTTACGAAAAAGGTGGGGATGTAAACAACGCTTTTATTTCTTACCGCAATGCGGCTGATGTATTCCTTGGGAATCAGGGGAATTATTATGGGATAGCAATGCCGGAGCAATTGAAAAAAGATTTGCTGCGGACAGCTGACCAGAATGGATTCAGGGATGAGCTGGGCCGTTATGAAAGATTATTGAATACGACGTATACAAAAGAAGAGAGACCTGCCGGTGGTGAGTTGATCCTCTTCTGGGAAAACGGTTCTGCGCCTGTTAAGGCGCAGCAGGATATCTGGTTCTCTTTATTCAAAGATGCAGGCGGCGCTTTTTTCTTTACCGATGCGAACAATTCATTCACAGTGCCATTTGATTTCAGCAGCGGTTATAATCGCGACAATATAAAACTGGAAGACCTGCGCAGCTTCCGTGTTGCACTTCCCAAGTATGAAACTGTTCCTCAAACTTACACGGGTGCTACAGCGCAGGCCGGAACACAATCGTTTAAACTGGAGCCCGCAGAAGATGTGAACAATCTTGCTTTTGCTACTTTGAAAGAAAGAATGCTGAAAGAATTGTCTTCTACACTGACCCGCCTTGCGATTAAAAAACTGGCGGAAGCAGCTATCAGGCCTTCTGACAAAAAGGACTACGACAAAAACAAAACCGAGGAACAAAAGAAGAAGGAAAAGAAAGAAGACGCGGCCCGTGAAGCCATTGCACTTGGTTTGCAGATCTTCAATTTCGCTTCTGAAAAAGCGGATACACGCAACTGGCAAAGCCTTCCCCACACCATCTATTATGTCCGCATTCCATTACAACCCGGCGAAAACACGATCAACCTCCAGCTCAGCGGACATGCCTCCACGGCAGTGCCTGTGAAAGCGAATGGTAGAGGAGGAATGCAGGTGATGACGGTAAATACAATAAGATAGAAATCCCTATCTTCAACTCATGAACGTTGTTATTGTAGACGATAACAAAATAGCCCGCACTACGCTCAAACAGCTTGCTTCCCGGGTGAAAGACCTGGTAGTAATAGCAGAATGCGAGAATGCCATGGATGCCTACAATGTGCTGCAGGAAGAACCTGTGGACCTGCTGCTGCTGGATATCGAAATGCCGGGCATGACCGGCATTGAACTGACCCGGAATCTTGGCGCCAAACGCCCCCTGATCATTTTCACCACTTCCAGGAAGGATTATGCAGTGGAAGCATTTGAGCTGAATGTGGTGGATTATATAGTGAAACCTGTTACCCTTCCCCGTTTCATACAAGCCATTGATAAGGCCAGGGACATCCGGCAGAGCCTGGACGAGGAGGTGAATATAGCTGCTGATGCTTTCATTTTTATCCGCGATTCAAATATTGTCCGCCGCCTCAGTCTTGATGAAATTCTGTATGCAGAAGCCATGGGTGATTATGTAAAACTGCATATCGCCGGTAAATTCTACGCCATCCATACCACCCTGAAAGCAGTGGAAGAACGGCTGCCGGCCGACCACTTCCTGCGCGTACACCGGTCCTATATCGTTTCCATCCCCAAAATCGACACCATCCAGGACGGAGCCCTTGTGATCCAGGGGAAACCCCTGCCTGTAGCAGACGCTTACAGGGCCGCCCTTAACAAACGGATGAACATTCTCTGACCCCGCCGACTATTTTTCCTGTTTTACCGACATGTTTGCCTGATCCATCTATTCAACACTTATAAAAAGGACCGGAAGTAAGAGCTTTGGGTTGTTGAAGCAATTGAATACAGGCAGCCAGTGATGAGATACCCGCTGCCGGTATTCAATCTTCTAAAAAAGTTTTTATTCTCATAGCAGTTTGGTTTTGGTTACGGGCTGCATGTCTATGCGGCCCATTTTTTTTTACAATGAAAATAATCTACACGATATTATTCTTTCTTGACCTGCTGGTGCTGATCATCCTCTCCTATTTCCTATTGAGACTGATGGATAGAGGAGGGCATGTTTGGTTAACGCTCACCGTGCTGCTGGGATTGATCGGAAGTATAATGCTACTGGCCACTTTCCTGGGAAGGTATATCAAGCCTCATAAATAATGTTTGCACAGTCCTTGCTGCAAACCATAACTGATACGTTTAAATTTAATCCTTAACTTACAGCAGAGTATTCCGCATGACCAGTAAACGCATCATCTACTATCTGCTGGCCGCTTTCATTACCGGCAATCTTCTCCTGATCTTTATGCAGTATAATTCCGCCAGGAATATTGATAATCTTATCCTGGGCAATGAAAAACTGCTGGATGAATTCAAAACAGGAAGTCAGCTCCGCGAACTGGAAAAGGACATGATCTCCATGGAAAGCGATGTGAGGGGAGCTATTGCCATGTCCGATGTTTCTATTGCGGGCAACCTTGACCAACAGGTGGATAATGTACAAAATGATCTGGCACATCTTCAGCAAATAAAAGATAACGATAGTTCTATCAGGTACATTGATGAACTGGATAAACTGGTGCAGGAAAAAATATCTTTCAACCGGCAGGTGCTCGACACATTCACTCATTCCGGAAAAAAAGCTGCAGAAGCACTGATGGCCAGCCAGCATGGAAAAAAACTGATGCATTCCATTACTGCAGTGGCGCATAAAATAGATACCAGCCGGCAGGTGTTGCTTACGGGAGTAACGGAATCAATTGATGAAAGCGGGCGCAAAGCCCGGCGCTGGGGCACCATTCTTATCGTGATCGTATTGCTGAGTGGAGCTGGTTTATTCTGGTATATTATCAATCGCATTGCCACTCAAAATCAATTGATCCGCCAGTTGGACGCATCGGAAAAGAAGGAGAGGGAAGCGGCCAAGATAAAAGAGAACTTCCTGGCTAATATGAGCCATGAGATCCGCACACCTATGAATGCCATATTGGGATTCACCGGTCTCCTGCAAAAGAAAAAACTGGAGCCGGAAGCAGCAGAATATGTGCACAGCATCCGCCAGTCGGGTGAAAACCTGCTGGCTATTATCAATGATATACTTGATCTATCAAGAATAGAAGCCGGTATGATGCGCATTGAACCCGCGCCTTTCAGTGTCCGCAGCCTGGTGCATTCAGTGGAAACCATGTTCATGGAGAAAGCCAAAGAAAAAGGATTACTGCTCACAACTGCTGTGGAAGAGCAGGTGCCCGATATACTCGAAGGAGATGCAGTAAGGCTTACACAAATACTGGTTAACCTGATTGGCAACGCAGTGAAGTTTACTCAAAGAGGAAGTATCAATGTTTCTATTAATGCAGAACCGCTCCCTTCCGGCCGTGTGAACCTGTTCATTTCAGTAAGCGATACAGGGATCGGTATTGAAAAAGATAAACTGCCCCGCATATTCGATCGCTTCCGGCAGGCAGAAGATTCCATTACACGTAAATACGGAGGAACCGGCCTTGGGCTTTCTATTGTAAAAGACCTGGTGGATCTGCAGCAAGGGAGCATTACTGTGTTGAGCGAACCTGGGCTGGGCACGCGTTTCCAACTTAATATTCCCTATAAAATACCGGTAGAGGGAAATGCACCGGCACACAAACCGGTGAAGCATGATATCGTTTATCTGGCCACTGGCAACACAGAAGTGCTGGTGGTGGAAGACAATGAGATCAATCAATCGTTGATGAAACACCTCCTGGCCAGCTGGCAGGTGACTCCTGATATTGCTGCAAACGGAAAAGAGGCAATAGAAATGTTGCAGCAAAAAAAATATGATGTGATCCTGATGGATATACAGATGCCGGAGATGGATGGCTATTCGGCCACACAGATCATCCGCAAAGAATTAAAACTTACCACGCCGATCATTGCCATGACAGCTCATGCTCTTGCAGGCGAAAGGGAAAAATGCCTGGGATATGGCATGGACGAATATATTTCAAAACCCGTACGGGAACAGGAATTGCGGGGACTGATCAACCGGCTGGCCGGCTCTGGAACAAACAACCGAGCAACAACACAGAATGAGAACACTGATGACTATAAATATATCAATCTTGCTTACATGCAGGAGATCAGCGGAGGTGACAAAGAATACGAACAGACAGTGACGGCACAGTTCCTGGAAATAGTTCCTGCTGATCTTGAAAAAATGCAGAAGGCATGGAAGGAAAAAGATCTGGCAGACTTGCGGCGATTGGCGCATACCATGAAAACGTCTATATCAGTGATGGGGCTTAACAATGCATTGGAACAGGTATTGGACACAATTGAATTCAGCAAGGATGAAAAGAATGTAGGTGATAACCTTCAACAGTTGCTGAATTATTGCGGGCATGCATTGGAAGAAGCCAGGCATTTTTATGATACGCTGAGTTAATGGCTAACTATCAACCACACATACCATGAAGAAAGTAATCCTCTATGCCGCATGGCCGGCCGGTTGACTGTTGTTGACCTCCATGCTTATCACCAGGAAACCAGTGCCGCCGCATGCTGCCGCTGCAATAGTAAAAGAAAAGAAGCCGGAACTTCCTATCAAATACATCTATCTGACATTTGATGATGGCCCATTGGAAGGAAGCGAACATATAGACAGCGTGGTGCTGAAAGAACGTTTAAAGATCAGTGTATTCCTGGTAG
>CBHEUU010000436.1:0-4674 GCA_965990355.1 uncultured Chitinophagaceae bacterium | reverse complement strand
CACTTATGGATGTGCCTGGTTGCAGCAGCAGGTAGGTTTCATAATCATACTGGTTAAAATCGGTATCGATGTTCTTCCCTTCTGTGAATTGCTTTTTTGCATACAGCGACATGGGAAACAACATATCATAATTGAGACTGGAGTTCTTCGGAAAATCAGCGATCACTCCGGTAACTGTAAACCTTGTGCTGTCTTCTGCTGTAATCACTTTTCCCAATGGATCGCTGTCACCAAAATAACGACGGGCTGTAGAAGCCGTCATCACTACAGAATAGTCATCCTTAAAAGGGTTTTCTTTATCTCCCCTGATCAGCCCAAAATCAAATACATTGAAAAAAGAAGGATCGGTAAAAAATTTGTTTTCTTCATTAAAAACGTTTTCACCTGCGTGAAACTGGTTAAAGTAGTAGTTATAATGCACCCTCACAGCATCCTTCACTTCCGGCAGTTCCTCCTTCGCCAGTTTGCCAATAGGCGCTGCTGTTACTTTCCAGATCTGTGTGCTGCTTCCGGTGCCTACCCTGTTCTCCAGCCTGTAAATATTATCCGCTTTCTTATGAAATGCATCATAACTTAATTCATCCTGCACCCATAATAAAATCAACATACCTACACAAAGCCCTACCGTAAGCCCCGTAATAGTGATCATGGAATAAAATTTATTCTTCCATAGATTCCTCCACGCTGTTTTGAAATAGTTTTTGAACATATGTTGATGATTAAGGATGATATACACTTCTCAGGGACTAAGAAAATGCCAGACTGATAAGCTTTTGGGTATCAACTGCTAATCTTTGTAAGATGGATTATAAGTGTCCGTTTTCGATACGCGGAGTGTTCAGTTATGACCATTTAAATTTACTTTGCAAACTTTACTACCACAATGAAAAAAATACTTCTATCCCTGACGTTTGCTTTTGCAGCGCTCTTGTCCTTTAGTCAAAAACCGGCTCTTTCCCTCGTGCCGCAGCCCGTTTCTGTCACCCAGGGAAATGGCTATTTTGTTTTGAATGCAGAAACACGCATCGTTGCTTCGCATCAACCGCTGGATTCACTGGCCAAACAATTAGCCAGCCGCATCAGCCACGCTACAGGTTATAAAACCTATTCCTCTGTACGTTTGCTGAAGATGGTTTCGCGCAACACGATCTCTCTTCTCCTCTCTTCCCAACCTTCATCCATACCTTCAGAAGGATATGAATTGGATGTTACTCCCAATCATATTACGGTAAGAGGTTCCACTCCTGCCGGCATCTTTTATGGCATTCAAACCCTGCTGCAATTATTTCCTAAAGAAATTGAATCAGCATCACCGGCCACTGCCAAATGGCAGATCCCTGTTGTAAAGATCAGTGATCATCCCCGCTTTGGCTGGAGAGGCATTATGCTGGATGTATCCCGCCACTTCTTTTCCAAGCAGGACGTAAAAACTTTTATTGACGATATGGCCCGCTATAAATTCAACCTGCTTCACTGGCACCTCACTGATGACCAGGGCTGGCGTGTTGAAATAAAAAGTTTGCCTAAGCTTACTTCAGTAGGCGCATGGCGGGTTGATAAGACCGGTACTTTCGGCGAATTTTCTGCACCGGGTCCTGATGAGCCGCGTACTTACGGAGGTTTCTATACACAGGATGATATCCGCGAGATCGTTCAATATGCAAAAGAACGCCATATCAACATCCTGCCTGAAATTGATGTACCTGGTCATAGCATGGCAGCTCTTGCTTCATATCCTGAATTAAGCTGCACACCCGGTACTTACAGGGTTAACTCAGGTGAGAAGTTTATGATCTGGCCTCCCAGTGGTCATTTCTATGGCCTGATTGATAATTCCATTTGCCCGGCCAATGAAACGTCATATGAGTTTATGGATAAAGTGCTCACAGAAGTAGCTCAGCTTTTTCCTTTTGAATACATACATATTGGTGGAGATGAAACAGCCCGTAATTTCTGGGAGAAATCTGAAGCCATCAAAGGACTGATGCAGAAAGAAAACCTGAAAGACCTGGATGAAGTGCAAAGCTATTTTATAAAACGTATGGAAAAGATCATCAATGCCAAAGGCAAAAAGATGATCGGATGGGATGAAATACTGCAAGGCGGCCTCGCTCCCAATGCAGCCGTAATGAGCTGGCGCAATATGAAGCATGGAGCTGAAGCAGCCCGCCAGGGTCACCAGGTGGTGATGAGTCCCACTGAATTTGTTTACCTGGATTATATGCAAAGCGATGTAGTGATGGAACCACCCGTGTATGCATCCCTCCGTTTAAAAAAGACTTACCAGTTTGAACCATTACCTGATAGTATTGATCCATCTTTGATCAAAGGAGGGCAGGGTAATCTTTGGACTGAACAGGTGTATAATCTCCGCCAGGCTCAATACATGGTATGGCCGCGTGGCATGGCGCTTGCAGAAATATTATGGAGCCCGAAAGCAAAAAGGAACTGGAATGGTTTTGTAACAAGAGTGGAAGCACAATTTGCACGTCTCGACGTAGCAAAAGTAAAATATGCACCCAGCCTGTATGATGCAGACTTTAAAGTGCAGAAAAAAGATTCCAATTCCGTTATCGTGGAGCTTATTCCTGAAATAGATGGGCTTACCTTGCATTACAGTTTTGACAATTCCTATCCCGATGAGTTCTATCCTGCTTACAAAGAACCATTGCTGGTGCCCAAAGATGCAGTGATGATGCGGGTGATCAGTTATCGTAATGGTAAACCGATCGGCAGGATGATCAACATGCCGGTGGCAGAATTGAAGAAACGTGCCGGGATAAAGCAATAAGCTGACGGAATCATTAACCAGAACATTAAACCATAAATTCCCGTGAACCGTATTGACCGCGTCACTGCTATTCTTATTCAGCTTCAGTCACGCAAAGTGGTGAAGGCGCAGGATATTGCTGACCGTTTCAATATCAGCCTGCGCACGGTTTACCGTGATGTAAAAACACTGGAAGAAGCCGGCATTCCTGTAATCGGTGAATCTGGCATTGGATAGTCCATCATGGATGGTTACCGTTTACCTCCGGTGATGTTCACACGCGAAGAAGCAACAGCGTTCCTGACGGCAGAAAAAATGATCGAAAAGCTGGCTGATTCTTCTACCGATGAAAGTTATAAATCCGCCATGTTCAAGATCCGGTCGGTATTGCGCGGCACAGAAAAAGATTTCCTGGAAAATCTGGATGAGCACATACAGGTGTTAAAAGGCCGGAGGTTGGCAAACCGGCAATTAACAGTAAATCCCATTCAGACCATTCTCAAAAGCATCGGCGGAAAAAATATTTTATCCATTAAATATTTTGCGCAGCATAGCCAGCAAAAAACAGAAAGGCTGATTGAACCTGTCGGCGTATTCTATCTTGATGGCTACTGGCACCTGATCGCTTATTGCCGCCTGCGTAAAGATTACCGCGATTTCCGTATTGACCGTATCAGCGATATAAAGGAAACAGCACAGATATTTGACCAGGCCCATCCCACCCTGAAAGCTTACCTGCAACAGGTGAGTAAAGAAATGGACCTTCATACGATCATCATCCGCGTAAGTAAAGAAGCTGCCCGTTATCTCGATGACCAGAAATACTACAGCGGCTTCGTATCACAAAAAGATATCGGTGACGCAGTGGAAATGACTTTTCTTACCGCCTCTATTCAGGGCTTTGCTTACTGGTATCTTACTTTCGGTGCTTATGCCGAGATCATTCAACCGGTGAGATTAAAAGAAAAAGTAAAGGAAAATGCTGAAGCCATATTGAAAAAAATGAGTGCCTTATAAGAATCAAAAACCGGAAATTGTAAACATCCTACCTTTATCCCTATGTCCAAACCTTCGCTTCACGAACAGTTCCAGGTAGCGTATAACCAGCTTAATGAACAGCAGCGCAAAGCGGTGGATACCATTGAAGGGCCTGTAATGGTGATCGCCGGACCCGGCACTGGCAAAACGCAGATCCTCGCCAGCCGTATCGGTAAGATTTTGCTGGAAACAGATTCATTGCCCGAAAACATTCTTTGTCTCACCTATACAGATGCCGGCGTAGTAGCTATGCGCAAACGCCTGCTGCAATTCATCGGTCCCGATGCATACAAAGTCAATATTTATACTTTCCACGCTTTTTGCAACGATGTGATCCAGGAAAATCTTTCCCTGTTTGAAAAAACAGCTCTCGATCCTATCTCCGACCTGGAAAAGATCCAGCTCTTTAAGGAACTGATCGATTCTTTTCCAAAAAACCATCCGCTCAAAAGATACCGGGGTGATGTATACTTTGAAGTGAATAACCTGCAATCTCTTTTCAGCACTATGAAAAGGGAAGGATGGACTCCTGCTCTTATCAATCAGAAAATAGAAACTTACCTGGCTGATCTCCCTAACCGCGATGAATTCGTTTATAAAAGAAAATATAAAGAATTCAATGCCGGAGATCTGAAAAAAGATAAGCTGGACGAAGAAAAGGAACGCATGGAAAAACTGCGGGCGGCTGTCAATGAATTTGAGAACTTCCAGCAGCTGATGCGAAAACGCAACCGCTACGATTTTGATGATATGATCAACTGGGTGATCAGAGCTTTTGAAGAAAATAAAAATCTGCTCGCCAATTACCAGGAAAAATTTCAATACATACTGGTAGATGAATACCAGGATACCAGTGGTACCCAAAA
>CBHEUU010000435.1:0-4687 GCA_965990355.1 uncultured Chitinophagaceae bacterium | reverse complement strand
AATACGCTCCCGTACAGATCAAAAGGAAGCAGGCCAGGATAAAATTTTTCATGAGCAAAACTAAATTAATCATCGTTTGAGAAGAATATATGACTGACTGGCCAACATAATGCCCCGGTCACTTAAAACCGGGTACCTGCAGCCCCACCAATTCAATATCAATGCAAATTCGTCTTGCGGAATTTTTAATCTCAATACAATAGAACTGTCGCTGTTCCATTTAATTATATCTTTTGGGGTTATTTCAATAATAGTTCTTTCTTTGGTCGCCTTACCGTTGTTTAACTTCATTACGATACAGCTTATCTTATCAAATTTTCTTTTTAAGGCAGTTGAAAAGTTGAGCGTGAACTCTCCATTGTTTAGTAATTGATATACACTATCGGTTTCAGGAAGCAGTAGTTTAAGTTCTTCATTTCCCGATTGATTTTTAGCAATCCAGGTAAGAAGCCTGGGATATAAATCCTTCAAACTTTCATTTGATTTTTTAAGACGATATAACTTCTTTAATTGTAAGGCAAAAAGGTTTGAGGCAAAAAATCCTCTTTGGGCATTTTGATAATGCCATTGCGTACTGATACTATCCGAAATTTCCGGAAAGTATCTCTCAACGAAAATGTCATATAAAGCCCATGTCATATATTCATTGAAACAATTTAATCCCTGATAACCTGATTTTTTATCCCAATATTCATTGTTGAATTTCAGTTCTACGTCTTTACGATAAAAATCTGTGATTGGGTTTACATAGCCATGATCCATTTCGGTGAATATGGTATGAATTTCAACAGCTCTTTGCGCCTGATTGCTTATTTCCGCTCCATTCTTTTCAATTAGTGCAATGGATAAAGATGGAAAATCAGCCGTAGTAACGCTGTCAATATTCCTATGGCAATTCATTCTGCCTACAAGTGGCGATAAGATTACTTTGTATTTTTCTTTACTGGATTTTGGTTCCGAAATCCCCCTCTCTTTCTCCAAAAACATTTTCATTGTATCAAGCATGTAGTAGCCTGAATAATTAGCAATAATTGCACTATAAAGCGAGCTTTGTGTTTTATAGAATTCCCGGTAATTTGATTTTTGGATAAAATCATTAATGAGTTCAAGGTTTTCATCAAACGGGTTGTGCCCTTTATTTGCATAAAAGTTATTTATTCTTACCAGTTTCCCGTCGTTGTCAAATTTGTACGCAGCTGCGTCTGTCCTGAAACTTAGATAATCTTCCCACAACGTTCTTGAATAGTTCACCTTCTGTAATAAGGGGTGCCCTTTAACTGGCTCAAAATATTTGATAACCTCATTATAATAATTTGTACGCTTTTGAACTTCCCATGCATCAGCCCTGCCATAGTCAGTTAAAGCCAAAATAATATTGGAAAGTTCATAGGTTTCCGGGATTGTAATTTCAATTTTTTTCTGAGCACTGAGGCGTTCTGTAGATATGCAAAATAGCAGTACTGCAATTGTAATTTTTATCATGAGAAATATTTGCCCAATATTCTCACAATAAAATCCGTCAAAGCCGGATAATTGGAGTTTGACATGAAATTCTGTGAATTTGACACTTTCTGCAGGAATTCGGGGCTCCCATCCGCACTTATAATTCCCTAATCATTATATTTTTAAAATACACTTTATTACCATGATCCTGTAAAGCGATCAATCCCGTTTTTGCAATACCATAGTCAGCATAATCTTTCCATTTACCTGTTTCTTTTTTCTTTTTCCAGTCATCACTCCAGGCTTCAAATTCAACAATTTTTTCATCGTTGAGCCAGTATTCAACATGACCTTTGTTAAATACTATCCTGCTGCTGTTCCACTCTCCCACTGGTTTTGTTTTTTTGTTGCCGCCCGCTGTATACATTGCATAATCGGCCCCTGTTTTCTGCCATTCTTCCAGCTTTCCGGGGAAGTCTTTATCATCAATCATCTGGTATTCAGGACCTGTTTCATAAGGCGCCTGGTATTTGGAATTTTCTACCACGTGATACATAACGCCGCTGTTTGCCCCTTTGGTAAGTTTCCAATCCCACTTCAATTCAAAGTTTTCATACGCTTTATCTGTTACGATGTCTCCGCCATGCGCATCCTTGGCGGCGCCCAGGCAAACCAGTGAACTGTCTTCAATCATCCAGTTTTTTATTTCTCCCTGTTTATTATAACCGTGCCATCCGGTAAATGATTTGCCATCAAAAAGGCTTACCCATTGATTAGCTACGGGAGCTGCTTGTGTCATTGTATCAGTTTTAGTTTCTTCTGTTGCTTTAGTAGGCGTACTGTTTTCGCCACAGGAAATCAAGGTTGCAAATGAAAGCGCTCCATACAAGTATTTCAGGTTCATATACCGAGTATTTATTTTTTAATTAATTGCATTTTTTCAGGATTCCATAAGATCGCGGTGTTATTACGATAACTGTCGTTACATAATAATGCCGGTGCTGCTGCGCGATAGCCAAATACAGCATCTTCAGCAACCTTACTGCCTGAGCGTATCGCATTGAAGAAATTGGAGAAGTGATCATAAGGCCCGCCGAGATAACCTTTTTCAGCCTCAAAAGTATATTCCTGTGGAGGAAGTATCCTTTTACGGCCCGTAACGGGTGTACCTGCTTTTTTCATCTGTTCAATAAAGAAAGGATCGTCAGAAGTTACATCCTTATTTCTTTTTAGTGTAACAGAATCCCAGGTGATATCCATGGAGCCTTCGCTTCCTACAAGCTTCAGGTAAGTTGTTCCACTTGTGCCGTCCACGAAATTGCATCGCAGGGAAAGATTGAATGCAGGATGAGCGGTTTGTTGTCCGTAATCAAATACACCTATTAACACATCTGGTACTTCGCGGCCATCTTTCCAGTAACGGAGACCACCCGAAGAATATACTTTATTCGGACCGAAGGAATCAGTAATAAAATGAAGGCTTGAGAACAGGTGTACAAAGAGGTCGCCTGACATACCGGTACCATAATCGGTATAATTTCTCCATCTGAAAAAGCGGGTGGCATCAAACGGGCGGTTTGTTGTATTGCTAACGAACGCATCCCAGTCAACGGTAGAAGGAGATGCATCAGCAGGGATCGGGTATTGCCATGCACCCGTTGGAGAATGTCTCGCCCAGAATCCTTCGGCATAATTTAATTGTCCGATCGCCCCGTCTTTTAATAACTGTTTTGCTTTTTCATTACCGAGAGAAGAAACGCCCTGGCTTCCAACCTGGAATATTTTACCAGATTGTTTTTGCGCCGCTATTACATCATGCCCTTCATCAATGGAATGCACCATTGGCTTTTCGCAGTACACGTGCTTTCCTGCTTTTAAAGCATCGATGGATATTTGTTTATGCCAGTGATCGGGAGTGGCAACAATTACTGCGTCTACATCTTTTCTGGCCAGGATCTCCTTATAGCTGCGGGTGGTAAACAGATCGGCGCCCCACCTGTCCTTTGCATCTTTAAGCCTGCCATCATACAGGTCGCAGACTGCCACGAGTTTTGCGCCTGGAACGCGGAGAGCTGTTTTGGTGTCTTCTACCCCCATTCCGCCAGCGCCTATCAATGCAATATTGATGTTATCATTTGGGCTTATTGTGTGTCTTCTCAGAGACTCGAAATATTTATTTTCTCCTTCTGCAGAAAAGACATTGGAGCCTACAGCTACAGCAGCAGTTGATCCGGCAAGTTTTTTAATAAAACTTCTTCTTGAAGGATCCTGGAAGATTTTATTCATGTTTTGTTTATTTCAATTCTTTAATACGAATATTTTTCCATCTTACTTTAATCCCGCCACCATCGTGTATCTGGAGAGCTATAAAGCCTTTCCCTTTACCAATCTTCTCATCGCTCAGGCTAACCATTTCTGTTCCGTTGAGCCAGGTGGTTACTTTGTCATTTATAACAAGTATCCTCATTTTGTTCCAGCTATTGGCTTTCAATATCTTTTCTTTTTCTGGCGAAGGTTTGATGAGCCAGCCTCTTCCATAAGATTCATAGATACCTCCTGTATTATGATCGGGTGGCGCCACTTCCACCTGCCAGCCGTTAATGGTAGTTCCTTCAATTCCTGACCTGAAGAATATACCACTGTTGCCATCAGCTTCCTGTTTAAATTCCAGTTCCAGGAGGAAATTGTGATAGGGCTTGTCAGTAGAAAGATAACCATACTTTTTATCAGGGCCGCTTTCGCAAATAAGCTCTTTATTGTCTACGTACCATTTTTCTGTACCATGGATCTTCCATCCCGAGAGATCTTTCCCGTTAAAAAGTTTTTTAAACCCCGTGGGTGTGGCAAAAACAAATGATCCGAGGATCACGATAACTATTAGTATGTATTTCATATTAATGATTGGCAAGTCCGGCTGAGTTTGGTGCTGTTGGTTTGAAAATCATTTTCAGCGTTAGGGTAGGCACTAAGATACCGAAATGTTCCTCTTTTGCACCCTGCACCGATAAAGCCTGGCGGCCACTGCTTAATAATTTGTTAACCTAGCTTATTTACATTTGCCCCACTTCAGGTCATGCACACACTTTCAGACAAGGAACTTTATTATTTATTACAGGGTGGTAACCATGCTGCGTTTAAAGTTGTGTATCAGCGATATGCGTCCAGGCTTATGCAGTTTGCCTATTCGAAGACCGGCAATCTCGAGGACTCCAAAGACTGTATCCAGGAAGTTTTTGTATGGCTG
>CBHEUU010000434.1:0-4715 GCA_965990355.1 uncultured Chitinophagaceae bacterium | reverse complement strand
TAATCCCATGCAACTGATAATAATGGCAATTACGGTAGCCATATTGATGAGCCGGGAAAGATTCCGCTCCTGCTTATACATCGCTTCCAGTTCCTGGTCGTAGAATTTGTATTTGAATGTTCCGGGAGGATAAAATGCACTCCATTTCTTTTCGATGCTTTTGAGTGTTTGCTGCCATTTGGTCGGATCCTTATCGTTCAGTTTGATATTGATAGTACCAACATCTTCTTTGTTCATCATAAGCGCCACAGGATCTATCGTGTTATGAAAATCCTGCAAATGGAAATCTCTTACCACACCTACGATCGGATATTTTTCACCGGGCCATCCGATCAGTTTGCCAAGCGCATCCTGCGGAGAAGAAAATCCGAATGCATGGACAGCCATTTCATTGATCACAAATTCCCGTGTGGTATCAGAAGGCAGAAGGTTTCTGCCTGCCAGCAATTTCATTCCATATAAGGGTATATAAGAAGTGTCGACCGATTTCCGGAACACCTGCCGTTTCACTGGTTCCTTTGTTGCATCTCCATCACTGTATTCATACATGCTGGAAGAATAATTAGAAGTCATTGGCTTTCTTCCTAAAGACACCATGCTTATACCGGATTCTTTTTTCAGTTCTTCAGCCAGGGCAAAATGTTTATCCTTATATGCTTTATCGCGTTGCAATTTCCAGGGCACATCCACCAGCACCACTGCTTCTTTGTCAAATCCCATATCCTTCTTAATGGTATAGCTCAATTGTGTGCCCATGATCAGTGCACTGACAATAAATGCCTGGGCTATTACAAACTGGAATACGATCAATACTTTCCGCAAAGCAAACCGGTTTTTGCCAACTGTCCATACTCCCGGTCCGCGCATAATGCTTATCGGTTGCACCTTTGCGATCAGCCAGGCCGGATACCAACCGGAAAGTAAGGTAACACACAATACGAGCGGGACGATAAATAGCAATAGCCTAAAAGCATTTGAATGTTCCAGCGTGCCTTCAGGTATGATATCGGTGAGCAGGGTAAAAGCCAGTTTGGCTAAAAGGAATGCAAGCGCAACAGCCATGATCACTGTTGCCAGTGTTTCTGCCAGTATTTGCCCAATAAGAGCTTTTCTTCCGCTGCCCAACACTTTGCGCACGCCTATTTCTTTACTACGTTGAGGCACCAGTGCTGTGCTGAGGTTGATATAATTGATGCAGGCCAATAGCAAGAGGAATCCGCCAAGACCAATCAATCCATATAAAACAGGTTTGCTGGCTTTTCTTTGTTCGGCTTCGTTTACATGATTGGAAAAATGTGATTCAGCCATTGGTAGCAATTCATACCAGCGCTTTATACTAAATGTTGATTTTCTTCCCTGTTCAAACTCGTTCCACTTATGCTTAGCCACCGCCGAGATCTGTGCCAATACTTTTGCGGTGTCTGCATTCTTTGATATTTGAAGATATACCCTGTCACTGCCATTGGTATTGGTCCAGGTATTGAGTTCATACACTTTTGGTTTCAGGTACCAGAATTCCTGTGCAACGAATTCGGTAGGATAATCCAGGTCTTTTACAATACCTGAAATTGTTTTTTGTATCGTATCGTTATATGCAAGCGTTTTACCGATGAGTTGAGCCGGGGGCAGGTCTCCGAAATATGTTTTCGCACGGCTCTGCGTCAGCACCACATTTTCGGGGGCATTGAAAGCAGTGGCTTTATTGCCGGCCAGCCAGGTATAAGGCACCATGCCGAAATAAGAAGAATCCGTGGATACAATATTTTTAGGGTCATCCACCAATAAAGGTTCGCTGCCTGGCATCTCTACTTTTACAGTGTTCATCCAGTGCCCATACAAAGGCACCACGCGGCGCAATCCGCCTACCTGTTCGCGAATGCCCTGGTATAGCGGAGCAGAAACGCCGCCGTTATAGGATTCTTTTTCATCGAAAATAAATCCGGTTACTAATCTGTAGGTATGTTCCCTGTCTGGTATTTTTTTATCGAAGCTGAATTCATAACTGACAATACTGTAAATAACCCAGCAGGCGCTGATGCCAATAGCCAGTCCGAATACGTTGAGTGCAGTGAATAAGCGGTAGCGATTAAGGCGGCGGAACAGGGTTTTGAGGGAGGAGAGCATGTTGATTAGTTTTTGGTGGAAAGGTGGTTATTCCATGAATTCCATTGGTAAAATTTTGAGTCGGTTAGGATAAGATAGGTTTATTGGGAGTTAAAGAGATTTTCGTTCCAGTTTTGTAAGTGATTATTAATCAGATACTTTATTAGCAAGAGTGGGTAAAAGTGTTCGCTAACGGACAGTGGGTGTCCGGTTGCGGACGATAAGAATAGGGGTTAAAATATTTTATAGAGTCATATTTCTTCCCGGAAAATCACATAACAGTTAACTCTTAATCCGGCAAAAATAAACTCTTAACAGTGATGAGATTGTTGCAAAATGAGAGGCCATCTCTTTAAAATAAAATATCTTGAAATACGAACTATAAAACGACTACCATGCTTAAGCGGATCTTCTTTTTACTGCTTCTTATTTCAGGAAACCAGGTAATGCAAGCTCAATTCACATACAAAATAAAAGCGGATAGTGTTAAAATTACGAATGACTCGTGTACAGCTGAATTGATACTGGAAAACCAAACCAAAGCTGTAAATGGCTATTTATATAATAAGGGTAATGGGCGCACAGAATTCAGAAAGGCCCTTACCAGGGTGAATGACACTACTTATCTTATCGGTGGAGATACGCTGACTATCCGGGAGAGTTCGAATAATTGGAAGACGACAGGCAATGCCGGCATTAACGGGGCAACTCGTTTTATTGGTACTACGGATGGTAATGCTTTTTCCATCAGGACCAATAATCTCGATCGTATCAGGGTGACTAATTCAGGGAATGTAGGGATTGGGACTACCCTTCCGGCTCAGAAACTGCATTTATATGGTCAAAACCCCAGTATTCTCCTGGAAGGCGATGAAAACTCATATTATCCGGCTATTTTTTTCAAAAGCCTTTTGGGCAATGCTAAAATAGACAATTATGGTCCTGGAGGCCAGACGGGCGCATACATTACTACGTGGACTGTTAACAATAAGACTGTCGCAACAGGTGTAACAAGCGAAGGGGCAGTTGCTGTGACCGCCGACTCCACTAAAAGAGCATTCCGGATAATCGGAGCACAAAACCAGGTAGCGGACCTTTTCCACGTTTCCCAAAATAACCATACCCTCCCGGGCGCAGTATTTGAGCAGAAGGTGTTCAGCATTACAAAAGACGGACGGGTGGGTATTAGTGGCTTTACGCCTACTGCAATGCTTCACATAAAGCCCGGCACCAGCACGGCCAATACAGCACCGTTGAAATTAACTGCAGGCACTAATCTGACGACACCTGAAGATGGTGCGGTGGAATATGATGGTACTAATTACTATGCTACCAGTGGTACTACGAGGTATACATTGGCTAAAACGCTGACAACTACTTCTACGCTGGATTTTGGGAATACTTCAGCGCAGAGTTCTTCTGATTTGACGGTTACGCTTACGGGGGCGGTGGTGGGAGATGCAGTAAGTTTGGGAGTGCCGGTGAGTGCACGGAATGCGAATAGTTCTTTTGAGGCGTGGGTGAGTGCGGCGAATACGGTGACGGTAAGGTTTAATAATTATTCGGCGGGGAGTATTGATCCGGGGGGAGGAGGGTTCAGGGTGGTGGTGGTGAGGTATTGAATTCTGATGTACTTCTTAACATTAATGTAATACTTGCCGCACAAGTAATATTACAGATAGTTGGAGCTAGTCATGTTTAAGTATATTCAGTTGTAGATCGCCGGCTTTTCATCACAGTATTTCTTAAAGCTTTCCATCATCTTCCGTGTACTATGGGTAGAAGGTAATGCATCTACCTGTAGTTCTTTTGCAATATAATCAGTAATAGCAATCAGCTCTGCTGAATCATATCTTCTAATTGCCAATAGAGCATATAGCCAAATACTATATTGTATTGCTATTGAATAATCAAAGAGAATAAATTTCTGAAATTCCTCTAGACTAGAGAAGAATTCTACTCTTGGTAAAAATTCTTCAACAATAACATCCCGACTTTCTCTAATAATAGGGTCATCTATTTCCAGATCTGTAATGGAGTGAGTAAATGCGTAACGGAATTTGCGTGGCTGATCACAGACTTTCGGATGAAAATCTCCTTCACTAAAATGCATCCCGCCTCCTTTCTTATATTGAATACCTGAATACTTAAAAAAATCTTTCAAATCATCCTCAAGAGTTTTAATCAAAAAGGAGAACACGAAATGGTACTCAATTCTATTCGGTTTATAATCATAAAACTGAAATAAACATTGCATTTCACATTGAGAGTTTTTTTTCTCAAAAACAAGTCGGTTTTTCTTTAAAATGAACCCTGCCTTATCAAAATCATCGTACATAATTGAGGTAATACGGTCCTTTAATGATTTAATAGTTAACTCCATATTTACGGGTTTTGTGAACCAGAAGGTTTAGTTGTAATAGTTATTAGTTGATCCGACAGTTGAGGATTATTATTTTAATTTTCAAAAGGGTTTGGATTAAAAAATTAGGCAGCGTTTGAAGTTGGATTCAGCTGCTTTTCTTTGGCCAAGGTAAGAGATTCTATAAATGTTTCCATCGGTGTTTTACCAAAGCAATACCGTCCGCTGTGAGGACGTTCCTGATTGTAAT
>CBHEUU010000433.1:0-4718 GCA_965990355.1 uncultured Chitinophagaceae bacterium | reverse complement strand
GAAAAGGAGGGCTAAAAATAATACGCACAATAGCAGCAATAATAGCAATTATCGCAAACCAGATTGTAATAGTAGCAATAAGGGCAATGATAGACAAGCAAGGTACAGTACCACGCCATACAGATTAACAACAGAATTGCAACGGAAATTACAATACTGTTTGCATCTGTTTTTTTCATTTTACTAAAGTGATTTAAAATTAGGGGGTATTTCTATTTTTCCCTAACGACCTTATCGCCTGAAGTATGTGATGCTATTGCCTTCCAGCTACCATTTCGCCTGATCAATACGTTGGATGATTGATAAATGATCTGGTAATCTCCCCTATTATCCCTGTTCTTTATAATGCCGGTACCGGAAACGATAGCAGTGTTATTGTCAAATATTTCCAATCGCTTTATGATGAACTGAAAAGAAAGATAATTGGGCTTATGGGTCTTGATATATGCTAACTGATCTCTTTTGGTTGAATATTTACCATCTGTGTCGATCATTTTGAATTCGTCTGCCAAAATCCGGTCTAGCAATAAAGTATCCTGCTCTCTGTATGCTTTTGGCCATTCGACTTCTTTTAAATAGCGAAGGTTTTTTTCATCTTCGGTGTACTGCTTTTTCTCCTGTGCAAAGCATGATAAGGTGGTTAAGTGATGAAATATCGCTATGAAAATGAACTGCTTCATAAACATGGTTGACAATTTTTTGCCACTAAATTGGGACAAAGCTAAAACACATGAAGCTGGTTTGAGTTCAGGGTATCATAAAACGGGCAAAATTGATTGGGAAGCGGGCACAATTGTGGAAATGGACAGGTAAACGCTTGTTAATTCAACACTATGGCAGAATACAGAAATATTTTCTTCTATAAATGAATAACAATTTTCAACAAGCTACTTTATTAAATTCGCTGACAAGAATATTCATCTATGTTTACAATGGTACAGCAACTGTTGTTATTTAAACAAAGAGCATTATGGTATATTGCATTTGTAATAACAGGACTACTTTTTTTTTCTGTAACTCTCTCCTATTTTTTCCAGGAGCTTGTTTTTCACAATCATTGTATCACTAAACTAGGCATCATCTTGTCAGGCAATTTGTTCTTTTGGGCAGCCAGCTGGCCTCTTATTGTTGCATTTGCCAGCAAGACATCCGCCAGCAGATATTTTGTGCCTGCAAGTTTTGGGGCAGGAGCGCTATTTTTATATATCAATCAGGTGCTGATACAGGAATTTATTTATGTCATTTTCCTGTATGGGTTTGGTTGCCTGGAAGGCATAAGCAATTCATGCTACATGCTGTTTGAAAACAATATCCTTACATCTGGTATCATTTATTGCATACTGACTTTTTTGGCTTACAAGAAGGCCATTGATAAAAAACAACCGATGCCTTTAATCCTGGATAACATTTCCTCAGCTGAAACAGTTGAGTCAAACCAACTTCCCGCATTCAAATCTCATTTTTCCATAAAGAACAATGGCACCAGCGTGAAGGTAAATGTTCAGCACATACGCTATATTGAGGCGCGTAAAAACACTCTCTTTATTTTTACCAATGACAAAAAATATGTGCTGTACCAGTCGATGGTGTCAGTAGAAAAGGAATTGGACCCGGAATGGTTTGTAAAAATCCACAGAGCCTTTATTGTCAACAAATCATTTATCCACTCTTATAGCAGCATTGGTAACGGAAACATATTGGTAAAACTGAGCTGCGGCACCGAATTAATAATGACCCGGCATTACAAAACACGAGTCGATTTCTGAAGTTCGTCCTGTATCCTGCATTTTGTCCTGTTAAACAGGGACTTCGTCACCTTAAAATTGCTGTCTCCTGTTCCGATGTTTTTTTTTGTGGCTAAAAAAAATCATGCGACAAAAGGAGTTATTGATTTGCATATTGTCAATTATTTCATTCAGTGTTTATGGTACCGACAGTTTATCAAAAGCCCCCTTTACCGTATTGCCGTTAGCTGGTAAGATCAATTTTGATGGCATACCAAACGAAATTGAATGGCAAAGTATACCTTCACTTCAATTTTTTGTGCTGGACCCTGTGTGGGGTGCCGCCCCCATTGAGAAAACAGAAATGCGTTTTTTGTATGATGAAAACAACCTGTACGTAGCGGGCAAATGCTATTATAAGGATCCATCAAAAATCATCACACGTAATTTTGTAAGAGATGGCTGGCGGGGCGATGACTGGGTGGCTGTGCATATTGACAGTCGGTTTGACCACCAGACCGCTATCAACTTTGCCATTTACCCTGCCGGTTCAAGGTACGATATGCTTATATCCAACGATGCCGTAGAACTCGGTAGTTCCCCTACCAATCCAGCCTTTAATGCTGTTTGGGATGCACGTTCGGTCATAACAAACGAGGGCTGGCTCTTTGAGATGAAGATTCCGCTTCACAACCTACGTTACAAAATTGCCCCGGATGGTTCTGCCCAAATGGCCATTAGCGTTACCAGATGGACTGCCTATAACAACGAACTGCAGCATTCGGTGCAGGTTCCCCAGGGTGTTGCTTCAGGCTTTTTACGACCCTCACTGAAACAGGAAGCCAGGTTTGGCAGCCTAAAAAAACACAAGCAGTTTTTGCTTACGCCTTACGTTGCGGCTACAAATACTCAAGACAACCCTTACAATGAGGATCTAAAAAAAGTGACGCCTGACAAATCTACCCGTTTTACCGCGGGTCTTGATGCCAAAATAGGCTTAAGTCAACGCCTCACTTTAGACGCAACCATCAATCCTGACTTCGGACAGGCAGAAGCGGATATACAACAACTGAATTTAAGCAGGTTTGGGCTGTATCTGCCTGAGCGGCGGTTGTTCTTTCAGGAGCAATCTGGCTTGTTTGATTTTGGGTTGGGCAGTAATACTCAGCTATTTTACAGCCGGCAGATTGGCCTGTCTGACAACGGTGTAATTCCTTTGTATGGCGGACTACGCCTTACAGGCCAACTAAACAATAAGCTGGATATCGGATTGCTGAATATGCAATCGGCAAAAAAACAGTTTTTCGATTCAGCAAAAGCACTGTCAGAAAACTTTGGAGTGCTCCGCATGCGTCACAAGCTGCTGAATGACAGAAGTTTTGTGGGCCTTCAGTTCACCAACCGAAACAGTAGTAAAGCTTCAAACTATGCACTGGGCACTGATGCGGTAATTAACTTCTATAAAAACAACTACCTGAAAATCGGAATTGCGGCAACGCAATCAACAGACAGCAGTACCAATATCCCAATGGGGATTATATCATCCCGTATTTACGTTGCCTGGGAAAACCTGGACCAAAAAGGCTGGATCCCGAAATTCATCTATACCTATTCAGGAAAGGATTTCGATCCCCAACTGGGGTTTCTCGACAGGACAGATTTTCATAACTTGCAGGCAAGGCTTGCTTATGGTATTTTCGCGAAATCAGGTACACAGCTATTCAGCCAGCAAAAATTCAGCGTTACTGCAACTGGTTATGTGAACGCATCAACGGGGAAAACCGAAACCATTACCACGGGCTTTGATTGGAGCAGCCATACCGTTAAAGGCGCATCGTTTAATGCCAATGGCACGTACAATTATGAATATGTAAAAGATTCGCTTGAGTTTGGGAACGATGTTATGATCCGGTCAGGATCTTATGTCTTTCCTTCGTTTAGTTTTGTGTTTTCCCCTCCCAATGCAAACAGAATGGCGTTGCCAATCGGTTTTGGAGGAGCGGGCTTCTTTGGCGGTCAAAGGTATTTTCTAAGCATCAGCCCGAATTTCAACAGTGCCAGAAAAATACACATTCAACCCGGTTATGACTACACCTATCTGCACTTTCCGGAAAGAAACAATAATACCAGTACAGCTATCCATATCGTTCGCTTTAATTTTATGTATGCGCCTGACCTGCATTTCAGTACTGCGGCCAATGTTCAATATAACAGTGCAGAGAAAAAGATCTTTTTCAACGCGAGGTTTCGTTATAATTTTTCAGATGGTCATGATGTTTATGTTGTGTGGAATAACGACAGCAGGACCAACCGTTACATAAATGGCAGCAAAACCCCGACAACCGAACATCAACAATTTCTGATAAAGTATTACTATTTATTTGCTCTTACAAAAAAGCGACCTCATCAATCATAGTCGAATCAAAATGAAAAAAGCATGGAAAAGGAACTCATTATCCAAACAGTTACCAGCCTGTTCAGTGGCACCGATGAAAGAAACTGGATCAGGGTTAGAAATGCCATGGCAGATACAGTTCTGATTGATTATACTTCTTTGACTGGCAGCAGTCCATCTACCCAAACTTCAAAACAGGTTGCCGATGCCTGGGCTGCATTTCTTCCTGGTTTTGACAGCACTTGTCACCATCTCTCCAATTTTACTGTAAAACAAAATGGCTATCACGCAATAGTTTACTATACAGGAAACGAGACATGGACCGTAGAGGGAACATACGAAACAGAACTTATTAAGAAAGACAGCTATTGGAAGATTGCAAAGCACAAATTCAATCTGATAAAACAAAGCGGAAATACTGGCCTTCCTGCCAAAGCAGTGGAGATCATTAACAACAGAAAAATAAATACACTGAAAGAGAAAATTCATTTTAACAGTGAAGGCTTGGTATTGACTGGTAACTTGTACAAGCCCCAAAATTTTAACCCCAGCAAAAAATACCCTGCCATTGTAGTGGGTGGCTCATGGACAACGGTAAA
>CBHEUU010000432.1:0-4721 GCA_965990355.1 uncultured Chitinophagaceae bacterium | reverse complement strand
TGGCTCCCGGCGGCAGCACACACAGTTTTGGTATTCATGTAGCCCGTATGGCAGGTATGCCTCCTTCACTGATCGACCGGGCCAATGAAATTTTAAAACATCTGGAAGCAAAACACCTGGATGGAGAAGATACAAGCACAGGTGCAAAAGAAGATGCCCGGTCAAAAGTCAAATCTCTGACTGCCCCGCAATTCCAACTATCCATTTTTGATGCCCACTCGCAAACTTTTGGAGACATCCGTGATCTGTTGAACACAATTGATATCAACAGGCTTACTCCGGTTGAAGCTTTGTTGAAACTTCAGGAAATAAAAGACCTCCTGAAATAGCCCCTTATACATATAAATTACTTGACAATTGTCAAAAGTTCCAACTTCTGCGGGTATACTTCTCCCTGGAAATCATGTATTTAGTTGAAAACACCTATTTCAACTAAGCAATAACCCTTATTTTACTCCGTTTTAGCGGAAACTAAAACGAACCATTTCCAATGAAACCAATTCTACCTGCATTGGCCTTAGGCCTCCTTTTGCCCTGTTTTACCACCGCCCAACCCTGTACCCCGCAGGGAAATCAGGCCACTTACGGAACCAATAATGTCTGGATCGGGTATGTGTACGACAACGCCGACCTGACCGACTATAGGGGTTATGTAAATGAAGGCAGTGCTGCCAGCTCAAATTTTGACCAGTCTTTTGGCGGCGATAATGGCAACTACAACACGAATGGCTGTAATGTGCAGCGTACCAGCTTCAGTGTCCGTTACCGTTTAAGAAAAACATTCAGCTCCGGCTATTATAGTTTCCTTGTAGGAGGAGATGATGGATACCGCCTGAGTATTGATGGTGGCACTACCTGGATCATCAACCGCTGGAATGATCAGGCATATGCCACTACCGGCACTACCGTACTTCTGGACGGCACGTATGACCTCGTTCTTGAGTATTATGAAAACACCGGCTCCAACCGTATTTCTTTTACTGTAAGCCAGGATTGCATCGGCAGTGAGAACACAACTGTTTACGGCACCAGCAATGTATGGAACGGTTATATATACGATGGCACCAACTTCGATTATTTTAAAGGAAGGATGAATCAGGGTAATAGCAGCTCCCCCAATTTTGATCAAAGCTTTGGCGGTAATGATGTATCCCTTTCTACCAGCAGCTGCAACCTGCAAACGGAAACATTCAGCGTGCGTTACCGGTTAAGAAAAGTTTTCCCCGGTGGCAGCTACCGTTTTGTTGTAGGCGGAGATGATGGATACAGGTTAAGTCTTAACGGTGGCACCAGTTGGGTGATCAATAACTGGAATCCGCATTCCTATGCAACATCCACCTATACCGCCACTCTTTCCGGCACACTTGATCTGGTGCTGGAATTTTATGAAGACGGCGGAGATAATCGTATCAGTTTTGGCCTTCAGACCCTGGTTCTATTGCCGGTAAGCCTGCTTTCTTTTTCAGGGCAGGAAAAAAACGGCGCCACCGAATTGAAATGGCAGATAACAAGAGACAGTGATCCTGCCTGGTTTGATGTGCAACGCAGTAAAGACGCTTCTTCATTCAGTACAGTGAACAGACTGCAGGGACAGGCTGGTTCAGTGTACAGCGATAATATCAGCTATCAATACAGCGATATACTTCCCGGCACTGGTACTTATTACTACCGGTTAAAGATGACCGATCTCGAAGGAGCTGTTACCTATTCTCCTGTTGTGATGGTGCAGACCGGCGGCAACCAAACCAGTTCCGATAAAGTATTTCCCACATTGGTGACCAATAATACACTTTACCTGCAAAGCGGCCGCAACCTGCAGCAGGCCTGGTTTACCATACATGACCTGAATGGCAGACTGGTGTACAAAAAAACACCTGGTAAGCTCGATGCAGGTCAGGTGATCAATGTGTTCTCCGGCAATTCGCCGCTTTCCAAAGGCACTTATATCCTGAGCCTGCGGGATGGAGATGAAGATATCAGCCGTCACCGGTTCGTAATACCATAAACTCTGTGTGTGTGGGTCCTTTCCGTTTACAGGGGGAAGATCGAAAGATCTTCCCTTTTTTATTCAATCATCATTCCCCAATACATCACGTTTTTACTCAAAAAGGTGCTGATTGGCAATTACAATTTCTTCTTTATATTTACTATAAATCACGCAACCATGAAATTGTTCAAACGAACTGCTTTGGCTTCTTTATGTTTTGCCCTGTTCATGGGCCTTTCCTCCTGTGAAAAGGAAGAGGAAAAAAAGAAAGTGAATTTTTATACAAAAACAGACATTCCTGCTACTGGTGCGCAGATAGCTCCTACCCCGAGTCCTTCACCCGGTACAGCCAAATTATCTGTTGATTATGATAAGAGGACCAAGATGCTCAATTATACCATTACCTGGAGCGGACTTACAGATAGCGTGATTGCTGTCCGCATCAATGGACCAGCACCTACCGGTTATAGTGCAATTAAAGTTCCATTCAATGTCCTTGCCGGTGATTCTACCAGCTTCAACACAACACCGTATATCGTAATACAGCAAACCACTGGCGTCTCTCCCCGCTCAATGGCGCCTTCCAGTGGGTCTTTCTCCGGCTCTATGCTGATTGATGGAGTAAAGGCTAAAGAACAGGACCTGTTAAACCAGTATTATTATGTAACACTTCATACCAAAACAACATTGCCGGTTCCCGGAGCTTCAAGATTCTTTTTCCGGTGGTTTGGAGAAGTGAGAGCGCAGATCGTATTCCAATAGGTTTTATTTATTGAAAATTGAACATTGATTATTGAATATTAATCACGAACAGAACGCAAATAATATTCAATAATCAATGTTCAATTTTCAATACCCAATAGTTATGCTTCTGGCTATACGTTGTTAACCTCAAACCACAGCGGTTTTGTATCATTCCATTCTCCATTATAATTAATGAATAACTCCTCTCCCGCCTGTATTGCCTTTACTGTACGGATACTGATCAGTGCGTTTTCAAAATCCATTTCATACTCACAATTGGAGGTATAGGAATGATTATAAAGAGGAATATATCCCAAAGCCATGCAACATTGGTCTTTTTCATACCCCCATTCAAAAATATAATCGTGCAGCAGGGTCTGGTCAAGTAATTTCCGTTCCTCATTGCTCATGATAATGACGGGCGACATTTCTACCACCGTGCCTGCTTCAATATATTCTGAACTGAATACGCCACGGCCGCGGTTGCCGGTATCGGCTATGAATAAAAAAGGAAGTAGCATCTATAGTTATTAAGTACAGGCACGAAAATCGCACATTTCTTAACACAGAAGAAAGATTGTGCTGGTGTTCTAAACCCCGTACTTCGTATTTTTGAACCATGGCTGAAGAATTTGATGAACAACCTTCGCTGCACGAACAGTTTGAAGCTGTCATCCTCACGGAAGACAAGCTCCAGATCAGGGATTTTCTGAATGATCAGAACATCAGTGATGTAGCTGACCTTGTGTATGAGTTTCCGGATTACGAAGGTCAGATCATCGCCAATATGTCTGTTCACCGTGCAGCCAGCGTGTTCAAGATCCTCGAATTCCCCACGCAAAAACGCATCATCCAGATACTGCCACCCAATACCGTCGCCTCCCTGCTGAATGAATTGCCGGCGGATGACCGCACCGATTTCCTGGAAGGGCTGCCCAGCAATGCCGTCCGTGAGTTGATCAAACTGATGGACCCGGAAGAAAGAAAAATCACCCTCTCTTTGCTTGGCTACCCTGAAAACAGTATTGGCCGCCTGATGACGCCGGATTATGTGTATGTGTATCCGGATAATACGATCGAAGAAGTATTTGCCACTATCCGTAAATACGGTAAGGACAGTGAAACGATCAATGTCATTTACGTGATCAATGAACAAGGCGAATTGCTGGATGATATCCGCATCCGTGATTTCATTCTTAACCCGCCCGACAGGAAAGTGAGCGAGCTGATGGATGAACGCGTAGTGGCACTGAATGCTTATGACGACCAGGAAACAGCCAGTGAAGTATTTAAAATGAATAATCGCGTAGCATTGCCCGTAGTCAGCAAAAGTAACAAACTGCTGGGCATCGTTACTATCGATGATATGTTGTGGGTGGCCAGTGAAGAATTCAGTGAGGATATTCAAAAGATCGGTGGTACGGAAGCATTAGAACATCCTTATCTTGATACGTCGATCTTTCAGCTGTTTAAGAAAAGGGTGGTATGGCTGGTAGTATTGTTCCTGGGTGAATTGCTTACAGCCACAGCCATGGCTTATTTTGAAGATGAGATAGCAAAAGCAGTTGTGCTGGCATTGTTTATTCCGCTGATCATTTCCAGTGGAGGTAATAGCGGATCACAGGCATCTACGTTGATCATACAGGCAATGGCCGTTGGTGAAATCACTATTGCAGACTGGTGGCGCGTAATGCGCCGTGAGATCATATCCGGTTTAATGCTGGGCACGGTGCTGGGAATTATCGGTTTCCTGCGCATATTTGTATGGCATTCCTTCGTTCCTCATTTGTATGGCGAGCACTGGATGCTGATCGGCATTACAGTAGGGCTCACTTTATTAGGTGTAGTGCTTTGGGGCACGTTGTCCGGTAGCATGCTGCCAATGATACTAAAACGGCTGGGCGCAGACCCTGCCGTTTCTTCAGCACCGTTTGTGGCCACACTTGTAGACGTGACCGGGCTGATCATTTATTTTTCTGTTGCATTCCTG